>CAXRFJ010000066.1:0-2609 GCA_964229475.1 Rubrivirga sp. | reverse complement strand
GAGGCCGAGGAGGACCCGTCCGTGGTCGACGAGTCGGACTACCGCTACCCGGGCCCGCGGCCGCAGACGAACGAGCAGGCCATCGTGATGCTGGCGGACTCCGTCGAGGCCGCCTCGCGGAGCCTCTCGAAGCCGACGCCGCGGCGGCTGGAGTCGCTCATCGACGCCATCGTCGCGGCCCGCGTGGCCGACGGCCAGCTCGACGAGTCGGCCCTGACGTTCGCCGACCTCGCGCGCATCAAGGAGGCGTTCCACGGGCTCCTCTGCGGCATCTACCACTTCCGCGTCCGCTACCCAGACCAGGAAGACGAGGCCCCCGCGCCCTCCGGCGACGGCGCGGGCCCCGACGGGGCCTCCGAGGACCTCACGGTCGTCCCCGACGCCGCCCCGGACGGCGAGGAGGCCGAGGAGGCGCCCACGACCGAGGAGCGCTCGACGCTGGGGTAGGCGTCAGCCTGCGAGCGCGTCGCGGAGGCGCGCCAGCGACGCCGGGGCCAGCGTGGGGGCGAGCTCGGCGTTGGGCGTGTCGAGCGCCGTCAGCACGGGGCGGACGCGCCGGCGGGCCTGGGGCGTGAACGCCACGAACGCGGCCTGGCGGACGACCGTCTCGAGCTGGCGCCGGTCGGCGTCGACGGGCAGGCCGAGGAGCGCGCCGGCGAAGCCGGTCCGCTGGCGGAGCTCGTCGGAGAGCGGGGCGACGGCGTCGGCGTGGCGGGTCACGAGGCCGAGCGACTCGCCGGGCCCGAGCCGCGCGATCCGCTCGAGCACGTCGAGCGGGTACTCGACGGCGGCCCCGACGATCTCGGCCTGCGGGCGCGTCCGGCGGGCCGTCCGGAGGTCGGGGAGCGCGACGACGAGGCCGTCGAGCGCGTCGAGCCCGTCGAGCTCGGTGAGGAGGGCGGGGGCCACGCGCTCCTGGAGCGCCGCGCCGGCCTGCTCGGCCCCGCTCTCGGCCAGCTCGCGGTAGCCGGCGGCGAACACGAGCGCCCGCCGGACGCCGGGCCGCTCGAAAAACTGGAGGCCTTCCTGCACGACGTAGTCCACCTCGTCGTCGCTGAGGCCGAGGCCGACGAGCTTGTGGAGCGCCTCCTCGACCACGCCGGCCCCGCGCTCCAGCCGCTCGGCCCGCGACAGGGCCTGCCGCTCGACCACGACGTACCCGCCGCCGCGGCGGACGTCGACGAGCCCGTCCTCGGCCAGCCGCTGGTAGCTCTTGCGGACCGTGTGGAACGAGATGCCGAGCTGCTCGCCGAGCTGACGCGTCGACGGCAGCCGCGAGCCCGGCCGGTACTTGCCGGACGCGATCTCGTACCGCATCGCCTCGACGAGCTGCTCGGCGAGGGGGAGCGGGGCGTCGCGGTCGAGCTCGATCACGGGGCGGGGGGCGGCGGGGGGAGGGTGGGGAGCGGGGCGCGCCGGTCTCGTCTCCGCCTGGGGGCGGCCGGTCCGGAGGACGACGGCTCGGTCGACCCGCTCAACCCTTCAGCATCTCCCGGGCCGCGAGCGCGGCGCCGACGATGCCCGCCTCGTTGCCGAGGGCGGCCGGGACGACCGGCGCCTTGGTGTTGAGGAGGTGGCCGAACTTGGCCCACCGCTCCGGCTTGCTCACGCCGCCCCCGATGATGATGAGGTCGGGCGAGAGGAGGAACTCGTACATCGCCAAGACGGGCCGCACGCGGCGCTTCGCCCAGCGCTCCCAGGTCAGGTGCTCTTTGGAGCGGATCGAGTCGGCCGCGACGTGCTCGGCGATCCGCTTGTCGTACTTCATGTGGCCGAACTCGGTGTTCGGCACGAGGTGGCCGTCGGTGAAGAGCGCGCTCCCGATGCCGGTCCCGAGCGTGAGCAGGAGGACCGTCCCCTTCGCCTTCTTCCCGGCGCCGAACCGCATCTCGGCGATCCCGGCCGCGTCGGCGTCGTTGAGCACGGCGACGGGGACGCCGCAGGTCTTCTTGAACAGCTTGCCCGCGTCGGTCCCGATCCACGCGTCGTCGATGTTGGCGGCCGTCTCGACCACGCCGCGGACGACGCGGCCGGGGACGGTGCAGCCGAGCGCGCCCTCCCAGCCGTGGGCCTCCATCACCTCGCGCATCGTCTCGGCGACCGCCTGCGGCGTGGCCGGCTGCGGCGTCGGGATCCGGTGCCGGTCCTCGACGAGGACTCCCTTCTTGGTGTCGACCGGCGCGCCCTTGATCCCGGACCCGCCGATGTCGACGCCGAGGATGATCCGGGGGGCCTTCTTCGTTTTCTGCTTGGGCATGGGGGAAGCTAGCGCGACCGGCCCCCGGCGGTTCCGTAGAGCTCGACGGCGAACCAGCCGCGGGCGTCGGTCCAGCGCCGCTGGCGCACGAGGCCGGCGTCCTCGGCGAGCGCGGCCAGCCCGTCGGGGCCGAACTTGTGCGAGTCCTCGGTGTGGATCGTCTCGCCGGCCGCGAACGCGAACGGCCGGCCCAGCACGGTCAGCGTCTGGTCGTCGAGGGAGCGGAGGTGCATCTCGACGCGGGGCGGGTCGTCCGCCAGCCGGACCTCGTGGGCCCAGGCGTCGGGGTCGGCGTCGCCGCCGAGCTCCCGGTTGATGCGGCGGAGGACGTTGCGGTTGAAGGCGGCCGTCA
>CAXRFJ010000065.1:0-5230 GCA_964229475.1 Rubrivirga sp. | reverse complement strand
GTCGAGCGGGGCGTCGTGCCCTACGCCCCGGGCCCGTCCAGCTCCGCCTCCGTCATCACGCGGGGGTAGCGGATCTGCTCGACGAGCCGCTGGACGCGCTCCGGCGGCGGCGCCGTCGCCAGGCTCACGCCGACCGTGAGGGCGAAGTTGATCAGCATCCCGACCGCCCCGATCCCCTGCGCCTTGATGCCGAGGAACGACTCGAGGATCGGCTCCGGGAACGTGCCCGGCGCGACGACGCTCGCCCGCATCAAAACGATCATGACGAACGTGAACGCGAGCCCGGCGGCCATCCCCGCGATGGCGCCCTGCCGGTTGGCCCGCTTCCAGAAGATGCCGAGGACGATCGTCGGGAAGAACGACGCCGCGGCGAGGCCGAACGCGAACGCCACGACCTCGGCGACGAAGCCGAGCGGGTAGATCCCCAGGAGGCCGGCCAGGATGACGGCCAGGAAGATCATCGCGCGGCCCACGCGGAGCCGCGTGGCGTCGTCGGCCGCGGGGTTGATGATCTTGCCGTAGATGTCGTGGGCCAGCGACGACGAGATGACGAGCAGGAGCCCGCTCGCCGTCGAGAGCGCCGCGGCCAGCCCGCCGGCCGCCACGAGGGCCACGATGAAGGCGCCGAGGCCGGCGATCTCGGGCGTCGCGAGCACGATGATGTCGCGGTTGATGGCGCCCAGGAACGCCTCGACGTCCGTCCCGCTCGCGGCGATGGCGCCGGTGTCGATGAGGCCCGTCGCGGCCCAGTTCTGGACCCAGCTCTGCTCGAGGAAGCCGGCCGTCCCGAGGTCGGTGACCTGCTGGAGGATGGCCGTCTTGGCGAAGATGGCGATGGCCGGCGCCGTCGTGTAGAGGAGCGCGATGAACAGGAGCGCCCAGAACGCGCTCCACCGCGCGTCGCGGACCGACTTGACGGTGTAGAACCGGACGATCACGTGCGGCAGCCCGGCCGTGCCCACCATCAGGCAGAGCGTGATGCAGACGACGTTGAGCAGGTCGTTGTTGACGAACGGGCTCGAGTACGGGGCGAGCCCGAGGTCGGCCTGGAGCCCGTCCAGGAGCGGCAGCGCCTCGCCGATGGCGACCTGCGGGATCGGGTTGCCGAACAGCGTCAGGGCGATCGCGACGGCCGGGATCGTGTAGGCCACGATGAGCACGCAGTACTGGGCCACCTGCGTGTAGGTGATCCCCTTCATCCCGCCGAGGACGGCGAAAAAGGCCACGATCGCCATCCCGATCACGACGCCCACCTCGAACGGGACCTGGAGGAACCGGCTGAACGCGACGCCCACGCCGCCCATCTGCCCGGCGACGTAGGTGAACGAGACGAAGATGGCCGCGACGGCGGCCACGAGCCGCGCCGTCTGCGAGTCGTAGCGCTCGGCCACGAAGTCGGGCACGGTGTACTGGCCGAACTTGCGGAGGAACGGGGCCAGCAGGAGCGCGAGCAGCACGTAGCCGCCGGTCCAGCCCATGAGGTAGACGCTCCCGTCGTACCCCTGGAACGCGATGATGCCGGCCATCGAGATGAACGACGCCGCGCTCATCCAGTCGGCCGCGGTCGCGGCGCCGTTGGCGATCGCCGGGACGCCCTGCCCGGCCACGTAGAACCCCTCGGTGTTCGCGACGCGGCTGCGGTAGCCGATGGTGAGGTAGGCGGCGAACGTCAGCCCGACGGTCACCCAGGTCCACTCTTGGATGCCCATGCTAGTGGCCCTCGCCGCCGGCGGCCGTCGTGTCCGCGGTCTCCGCCAGGCCCGCCTCGGCGTCGGCGCGGTCGCTGGCGCGGGCGTAGATCCAGATGAGGGCGACGAACACGAAGATCGACCCCTGCTGCGCCATCCAGAACCCGAACGGGACGCCGCCCAGCGAGAACCGGTTGAGGAACGGCGCCCCGAAGATCGACATCCCGAAGGCGACCACGGCCCACACCGCGAGCAGGATCGCGATGCGGCGGATCTGGCCGCGCCAGTACTGTTCTTTGGTCACGTGGAGGCGGGGTGAAGGCCGAAGTCTACGGCCGTTTGCACGGCGGCGCCCGCCGGCTCCCCCCGCCTCGGGGCCGGGGCGGCCTAGCCGGCGTCGCGGGCGGCCAGCGCCTCGGCGACGGCCTCCGGCATCGGCGTCGCCGGCCGGCCGAGGAGCCCGTCGAGGTCGTCGGTCGATCCCTCCAGGGCGCCCCCGCGCGCGGCGACGTCCGACTGCGCGAGCATGGCGGCGACGGGCCCGGGCAGCCCGGCCTCGACGAGCGCGTCGCGGTAGGCGTCCTCGGGCAGGTCCACGTAGTCCACCTGCGTGCCCGACTGGCGGGTGACCTCGGCGGCGTACGCGGCCAGGGTGAACCCCGGGCCGGCGAGTTCATAGGTTTGCCCAGCGGGGACCTCGCCGGCGGCGAGGACGGCGGCGGCGGCCTCGGCGTAGTCCCTCCGGGGCGCGGCCGAGATGACCGCGTCGCCCGCGCTGCCGAGCACCGCGCCGTGCGCGAGCGCCGCGCCGATCGAGCCCGTGTTGTTCGCGGTGGACCAGCCGTTGCGGAGGACGACGTACGGGCGCCCGCTCTCGGCCAGCATCGCCTCGGTCCGGCGGTGGCTCTCGGCCAGGCCGATCGCGGACGTGTCGGCGTGGAGGAGGCTCGTGTAGGCCACGAGCTCGACGCCGGCCGCGCGGGCCGCGTCGATCACGGCGCGGTGCTGGGCGACCCGCTTGCCGGCGTCGCTGCCGGAGATGAGGAGCAGCCGGCGGACGCCGTCGAGCGCCGGGCCGAGCGTCTCCGGCCGGTCGTAGTCGCCCTCGCGGACGAGCACGCCCCGCGCGGCGAGGTCGGCCGCCGCCGCGGGCGAACGGGCGATGGCGACGACCTGGTCGGGCGCGACGCCGCGGTCGAGGAGGGCGTCGATGACGAGGCGGCCGAGGTGGCCGGTGGATCCGGTGACGGCGATCATGGGAGCAGGGGGTGGGGCCGGGCGGAGACCGCCCGCCCCCGTTGTCTGTTCCAACAACTAGTCGCCGGGTCCGTCGGCCTCGGCGCGCCCGGCGGCCGAGGGGGGGCGGGCGGGGCGGGCGTCCGGTCCCTCCCGTGCCCGGCCGCTACTCGTAGGCGGCGTCGTCCTCGGGCCGGCCGCGGCGGCCGGTGATCAGCTTCTCGACGACCTCCGGGTCCGCCAGCGTCGACGTGTCGCCGATGCTGTCGTGCTCGCCGGCGGCCACCTTGCGGAGGATCCGGCGCATGATCTTGCCCGAGCGCGTCTTGGGCAGGCCGGCGATGGCGAACTGGAGGAACTCGGGCGTGGCGATCGGCCCGATCACCTTGCGCACGTGCTGGCGGAGCTCGGCGCGGAGGTCCTCGTCGGGCGTCGCGCCCGAGGCGAGCGTGACGTAGGCGTAGATCGTCTGGCCCTTAATGTCGTGCGGGATCCCGACCACGGCGGCCTCGGCGACCGCGTCGTGGAGCACGAGCGCGCTCTCGACCTCGGCCGTCCCCATCCGGTGGCCCGACACGTTGATCACGTCGTCGACGCGGCCCGTGATCCAGTAGTAGCCGTCGGCGTCGCGGCGGCAGCCGTCGCCGGTGAAGTACTTGCCCTCGTAGGCCGTGAAGTAGGTGTTCTTGAACCGCTCGTGGTTCTGGTAGACCGTCCGCGCCTGGCCCGGCCAGCTGTCGGTGATGACGAGGAGCCCCTCGGCCTCGCCCTCGAGGACGGTCCCGTCAGAGTCGATCACCTGCGGCTGGACGCCGAAGAACGGGACCGTCGCCGCGCCGGGCTTCTGGTCGATGGCGCCCGGGATCGGCGTGAGCATGTGGCCGCCCGTCTCCGTCTGCCACCACGTGTCGACGATCGGGCAGCGCCCCTCGCCGACGACGTCGTGGTACCACCGCCACGCCTCCGGGTTGATCGGCTCGCCGACGGTCCCGAGCACGCGGAGGCTGCTCCGGTCGTGCTCGGTGACGAAGCGGTCGCCCTGCGCCATGAGCGCGCGGATGAGCGTCGGCGCCGTGTAGAAGAGGGTGACGCCGTACTGCTCCACGACGTCCCACACGCGCCCGGCGTCGGGGAACGTCGGGACGCCCTCGAAGAGGACCTGCGTGGCCCCGTTGATCATCGGCCCGAAGGCGATGTAGCTGTGGCCCGTGATCCAGCCGACGTCGGCCGAGCACCAGAAGACGTCGTCCTCGCGCCAGTCGAACGTGAGCTCGTGGGTCAGCGAGGTGTAGACGCAGTAGCCGCCGGTCGTGTGGACGACGCCCTTCGGCGTGCCGGTCGAGCCCGAGGTGTAGAGGATGAAGAGCGGGTCCTCGGCGTCCATCGGCTCGCACGGGCACTCGCCCGAGGCGGAGGCGGCCGCCTCGTGGTACCACACGTCGAGCCCGTCCTCCCAGGTCACGTTGCCGCCCGTGTTCCGGACGACGAGGACGTGGCGGACGCCGGCGTCGTCGCCGAGGCGCTTGAGCGCGGCGTCGACGTTGGCCTTGAGCGCGATCGTCTTGCCGCCGCGGCGCCCCTGGTCGGCCGTGATCACGAAGTCGGAGGCGGCGTCGCGGATGCGGCCGGCGATGGCCTCGGGGCTGAACCCGCCGAAGATGACCGAGAAGATGGCCCCGATCCGGGCGCACGCCTGCATGGCGTAGACGGCCTCGGGGATCATCGGCATGTAGATCGTGACGCGGTCGCCCTTCTGGACCCCGAGGTCCTTGAGCGTGCTCGCCATCCGCTGCGTCTCGGCGAGGGCCTCGGCGTAGGTGATCGTCTGGCGCTCCTGCGTGCTCGGGTCGTCGGGCTCGAAGTAGAACGCGACGCGGTCGCCCTTGCCGGCCTCGACGTGGCGGTCGAGCGAGTTGTGGCTCGCGTTGAGCGTCCCGCCGGCGTACCACCGGATGTGGAGGTCGTCGGCGGCGAAGCTCACGTCCTTGACCGTGTCGAACGGCGAGAACCAGTCGAGGCGCTCGGCCTGCTCCGCCCAGAAGCCCTCGTTGTCCTCGACGGAGCGGCGGTACATCTCGTCGTAGGCCGCGCGCGAGCCGACGTGGGCGCGCTGGCGGAAGGCGTCGGAGGCGGGGTAGAGGTCGGGGCTGGAGGCAGCCATCGGATCGGGGCAGGGATGGGGAGGGAGGAGGGGCGAACCGCCGGCCGGCCGGGAGCGGTTCCGGCCGGGCCTCCCATGATACCGGGCCTCCGGCCCCGCGGTGGGCCCCGTCTCCCCCCGGCCGCCCCGACGGCAGCGGGGGGGG
>CAXRFJ010000064.1:0-8316 GCA_964229475.1 Rubrivirga sp. | reverse complement strand
GCGCGGCGGCGCCCGCCCCGACGCGCACGCCGGCCGCGAGCACCGGCGCCAGGTCGGGGTCGAGGCGGACGGCCTCCCCCCATGCTGCCGTGCCGTCGCCGCCGCGCGCCGCCTGCGCCAGCCCGAGCAAGAGATGCGCCTCCGGGTCCCAGGGGTCGAGCCGGACGGCCTCGCGGAGCGCGGCCTCGGCCGCCTCGGCGCGACCCTGGGCGAGCGCGAACCGGCCCCACTCCCGGTGCGACTCCGGCCGCCGGGGCTGCGCGGCGATGGCCTCGCGGAACGCGTCGGCGGCCGCCTCCGGCCGGTCGGCGTCGGCGAGGGCGCGGGCGAGGGTCTCCAGCCGCTGCGGGCGCGTCGCGGGCGTCGCCGCCTCGGCCGCCGCGCGGAGCGGGCCGACGGCCTCGTCCGCCCGGCCGGCCTGGAGGAGCGCGACGCCGAGCAGGAACCGCGCGTCGGGCCCCGCCTCCCCGCCGAGCCGGTCGAGCGCGATCCGGATAAACTGCGCGCCCGTCGCGACCGGGTCCGGCCGCCGCTGGCGGACGCCGAGCGTGACGGCCGCCATCCCTTCGGAGAGCGCGCCGACGTCGCCCTCGCGGTCCGCCGCCGCCAGCGGCGCCACGACGCCGGTCCGCCCTGCCTCGGGCTCGACGGCCCGCACGGGCCCGTCGACGACGCGGATCCAGTGGTCGGTGAACGACGAGTGCGGCGCGTCGTCGGCCTCGACGCGGGGCATGTGGCAGGTCACGCACCCCATCGTCTTGGCGTGCTCGCGGCGGAGCGACGGCGGGACCGCGTCCGCCAGCCCGTCGGCGTGGCACGCGATGCAGGCGGCGCTGCGGGAGCCGGCCGGGCGCGACGCGAACCCCTCGTGCGGGTCGTGGCAGGTCACGCACTCCAGCGGCGCGGCCGCCGAGGCCGAGCCCTGGTAGCACGGGCTCGCCTGCATCCGCGCGGCGTGCGACACGACGGCGACGCCCTCGCCCCCCTCGTCGACGCCGGGCACGGCGAACAGCGCCTCGTGGGCCGAGAGCGGCCGGCCGGGGCGGTACGAGAACGCGTCCTCGCCGTCCCGGAGCACGTCGACCGTCGCGTGGAGGTGGCACTGGCTGCACACGTCGAGCCGGAGCGCGAGCGGCAGCCACTTCGGGTTGACGATCGTCGAGTCGGGCCCCGCCCCGTCCCAGTCGCTCGCCAGCCGCGCCTCGACGTGGGCCGAGCCCGGCCCGTGGCACCGCTCGCACCCGATGCCCTCGGGGATCTCGGCGAACCCGTCTTCCACGCCCTCGACCCGCTCCGGGACGGCGTTGTGGCACGACATGCAGCCGTCCGGCATCGTCCGCCCGAATCGCGGGTTCGCCTCCCGGTACCCCGGCGAAAAGTCCCACCGGCCGCCGCCCTGCGTGTACCACGTGAGGGGGAGCTCGACGAGCCGGTCGCCGCGCCGGGCGAAGTAGGTCCGCGCCGCGTCGCCGGAGCCGACGACCCACTCCATCGGGCGCACGAGGCGGGCCACCTCGGCGCCGCCCTCGGCCCGCTGGCGCTCCTCCTGGGCCAGCCCCTCCGCCGTCTCGATCACGCGGTACTCGAAGCCGGTGTGGGGGTCGACGACCGGGTCGTCCAATAACGGCTCGACGCGCGTCGCGGCCGTCAGCCGGACCATCGAGTTGGCCATCCCGTGGGAGGCGTAGGCCGCCGCGACGTCCTCGTGACACGTGGCGCAGGCGGCCGCGCCGACGTACTCGGCGTCGGGCCCGAGCGGGGCGACGGCGGGCGCCTCGGCGCCCCCGCTGGCGCACCCGCCGAGGACGAGCGCCAGCAGCAGGGCCCCTCCCCTCACGCCGAGGCCGCGGCCACGACCGGCGCGTTGACGAGCGTGTCGTGCCGCTGGGCCGGGTCCGTCTCCGGGAAGTCGGCCATGGTGTGGAGGCCGCGGCTCTCGTGGCGGCTCTGCGCGCACGTGATGATGAGGTGGGCGATGGCCGCGAGGTTGCGGAGCTCGCAGAGCTCGGCCGAGATCTTGGTCCGCTGGTAGAAGTCCTCGGTCTCGCGGTAGATGAGGTCCACGCGCCGGGCCGCCCGCTCCAGCCGGAGCTCGCTCCGCACGATGCCGACGTAGCTCTGCATCACGCGCCGGAGCTCCTCGCGGTTGTGCGCCACGAGGATCCACTCGCTCGGGTTCTCCGCGTTCGACTCGTCCCAGTCCGGGATCCGGTCCTCCCACGCGGCCGCCTCGGCGTAGGCCCGGGCCGGGGCGACGGCGTTCTCGGCGTAGACGAGGGCCTCAAGGATCGAGTTGGACGCGAGCCGGTTGGCGCCGTGGAGCCCCGAGCACGTGACCTCGCCGCACCCGAACAGCCCGCCGATCGACGTCCGCCCCTCCCGGTCGTCCCCGCGGTCATGTCGAGGCCGTGCTGGAGCAGGGTCTCCTGGATGTTCGGGAAGTGGCCGAGGATCGCGTCGGCATCCTTGTGGCTGATGTCGAGCCAGACGTGGTCGTCGCCGCGCTTCTTCATCTGGTCGTCGATGGCGCGGGCCACCACGTCGCGGGGCGCCAGCTCCTCGCGCTCGTCGTAGGCCGGCATGAAGCGCTCACCGGCCAGGTTCGTCAGGATCCCGCCGTCGCCGCGGACGGCCTCCGTGATCAGGAAGCTCCGCCCGTCGAAGTCGGCGCCGGGCAGGTAGAGGCTCGTCGGGTGGAACTGGATGAACTCCATGTTCGCGACGACGGCCTTGGCCCGGTACGCCATCGCGATCCCGTCGCCGGTCGCGACGGTCGGGTTCGTCGTGTGCTGGTAGACCTGGCCCGCGCCGCCGGCCGCCAGCAGCGTGGCCTTGGCCAGGACCGTGTGGACGACGCCCGTCTGGCTGTCGAGGACGTACGCCCCGAAGCAGTGGAGGGCGTCGCCCGGCGCGGTCTCCTCGCCCAGCTGGTGCTCGGTGAGGAGGTTGACGGCGTAGTGGTACTCGAGGACCGTGATGTTCGGGCTCCGGCGGACGGCCGCCAGGAGCGCCCGCTCGACCTCGCGCCCCGTCATGTCCTCGGCGTGGACGATCCGGTCGGCCGAGTGCCCGCCTTCTCGCCCCAGGTGGAGGTCGCCGTCGGGGTCCCGGTCGAACTGCGCGCCGAGGTCGATGAGGTCGCGGATCCGCTCCGGCCCCTCCTCGACCACCATCCGGACGACGTCCTCGTGGCACAGCCCCGCCCCGGCGACGAGCGTGTCCTGGACGTGCTCCTCGACGGTGTCCTCGGGGTCCATGACGGCCGCGATGCCGCCCTGGGCGTAGTTCGTGTTGCTCTCGGCCGACTCCTTTTTCGTCACCACGCACACGGTGCCGTGGGCGGCGGCGCGGAGGGCGAACGAGAGCCCGGCGACGCCGGAGCCGATGACGAGATAGTCGAAGCGGTCCCGCATGGGTCAGGGGTGGGTACCCGAGGTTAACCCCACGCGGGGAACGGCGATCCGCCTACCGGTTCGGCACGCACCGGCCGCCCTGGAGGACCGGCTCCGGCGGCGTGTACGCCATGCACGTCGAGGCCCACTCGAACTGGCGGTTGGCGAGGTCGTCGAGGGCGACGAGGCGGGCCGCGAGGCGCTCGACCTCGGCGGCGTCGGACGCCTCGGCCGAGTAGACGGCGAACGTCGTCGGGCCGCCGCAGGCCTGCTCGCTCGTCGGCACCACGCGGCACGCGCCGACGTCGGACGCCTCGGCGTCGCCGATGGCGGCCTCGAGCGCGGCCTCGGTCTGGGCCCGCTGCTGCCGGTAGTCGGCCTCGTCCTCGAACTGGTCCGGGACCGGGTCGAGCATCGCGTCCGGCGGGCCGCCCGGCGACCCGGTGGCGCAGCCGGCGCCGAGCGTGGCGAGCGGGACGAGAAGGGCGGCGACGACGAGAACGGCGCGAGACATCGGCGTGGCGGGAGTGGGTGCCGGTTCTACGCGAGCGCCGTCCGTCCGCTCCCGACGTCCCCGCGAAGTGCCCGAGGCGGCCGGCCTCGATGCTACGGGGGTCACTCTCCTCGCTGGCACTCGGGTGGAGACGGCCGGTCGATGAGGCACGCCACGCACGTTCCCTCACGGTATAGTGGTGGCACCGGCGGAGGCGGCGGGGCGCACGGAAGGTGAGGCGGTGCGCCGTCCGGCCGGAGCTGGTTCCCCTCCCTCTCCCACGCGACGATCTGCCGGGCGAGGGCCTCGACCCGGGCCGTGTCGGCCGTCTCAGCGGAGTAGACCACCGGCTGGTGAAGGCACCCGAAGTGGATGTACCGGCACGCCGCCTCCGAACTCGCGCGAGCGTCCGCCGTCAGGACGTCCAGGGAGTCGAACCCCGCCCGGATGAGATGGCCCAGCGAGTCACCCGTCGACGCGAACCGGGGGCCGGCTTCGTCGTCGAGACGACCGCCCTCTGGTCCCGCCGAGCCCACGCACGCGCCGACCGTCACCAGGAGCGCAGCCAGGGCCACGGCGTGCCTCACCGCGACGCGCTACCCGGCGGGCCGACGACGGCGACGCACTGGCCGCCCCGGTACTGGACCGACGGCTTGGCCGGATCCTCGCACGTCGAGGCCAGCTCGAACTGGACCGCGGCGCGGACGTCGAGCGCCGTAACCTCCCGCGCCAGATCCACGATCTCGCGGGCGTCGGCGTCCTCGCGCGACATCGCGCGGTACTCACTGACGGACCCGCAGGCCGTCTGCCCGACCGGGAGGAGCACGCAGGCCCGCGAGATCGACGCCGCGGCGTCGCCGATGAGCGAGTCGATCCGAGCCACGAGCGTGGCGCGCTGGGCGAGGTAGTCCTCGTAGTCGTCGAGCGAGACGTCGGGGAGGTCGGCCCCGAGGACGACCGTGTCGCCGTCGACCTCGACCGGGTCCGCCTCGGCCTCGTCCGGGCCGGAGTCGCAGGCGGTGAGGGCCGTCAGGCCGAGGGCGAGGGCGGCGAGGAGCGCGAGGCGGGGCATGGCGGTCACGGATCGGGTCGGCTCAAGGTGCGGGACACGGCGGCCCCGCGCAAGTCACGCCTCGCCCACCTCGCGGCCGGTCTCCTGGAGGAGGTACGCCTTGATGAACGCGTCGAGGTCGCCGTCCATCACGCCCTGCACGTCGCCGACCTTGACCTCCGTCCGGTGGTCGTTGACCATCGTGTAGGGCTGGAAGACGTACGAGCGGATCTGGGAGCCCCACTCGATCTTTTTCTTCCCGGCCTCCTCGGCGTTCTTTGCCGCCTCGCGGATGGCCTGCTCGAGCGCGTAGATCCGCGACTTCAGCATCTGCATGGCCCGGTCGCGGTTCTGCAACTGCGACCGCTGCTCCGTCGACTCGGCGACGACGCGCTCCTCCTGCCCGTTCGAGAGCGTGCCCGTCCAGACGTAGCGGGCGCCGGTCTCGACCTTGTTCACGTTCTGGCCGCCCTTCCCGCCCGAGCGGAACGTCTGGAGCTCGAGGTCGGCCGGGTTGATGTCGACCTCGATGGCGTCGTCGATCTCGGGGTAGACGAACACGCTCGCGAACGACGTCTGGCGCTTGTCGGCCGAGCCGAACGGGCTGATGCGGACGAGCCGGTGGACGCCGCTCTCGGCGCGGAGGTAGCCGTAGGCGAACCGGCCGTCGACGCGGAGCGAGGCGCTCTTGATGCCGGCTTCCTCGCCCTCCTGGTACTCGAGGAGCGTCGGGCTGTAGCCGTGGCGCTCGGCGTAGCGGGTGTACATGCGGAGGAGCATGTCGGCCCAGTCCTGGGCGTCGGTCCCGCCCGCCCCGCTGTTGATGGTGAGGATGGCCGTCCGGTGGTCGTCGGGACCGGAGAGCATGCCGCGGAGCTCGAGCGCGTCGAGGGCCTGTCCGAGCGCGGCCTCCTCCCGCTCGATCTCGGCGCCGAGGTCGGCGTCGTCGACCTCGGCCTGCATCTCCTTGAGCGTCTCGACGTCGTCGCGCTTCTCGGCCACGGCATCGAAGGCGTCGACCCAGTCCTGCTCGGCCGAGATCTCCTGCTCGACGCCGGCGGCGGCCTCGGGGTCGTCCCAGAAGCCGGGCTCGAGGCGCTTGGCCTTGAGGCCGTCGAGCCGCTGGCGGCGGCCGGCGATGTTGAGGAGCCGGCCGAGGGCGTCGACGCGGGCGGAGAGGTCGGGCATGGGGGAACGCAGGCGGAGGGCGGCAAGCTACCGACGCCCATCGGACGCCCCACCCCACCCGCCTCGGCCCCTCCGCGGGCTCCCCCGCGCGGGCGTGCTCAGAGCCGGACGCCCACGTAGAACCGCGTCGAGCCGCCTTCGAAGACGACGCGAGTCCGCGTCTCGTCCGGGTGCTGGCGGGCCAGCTCGCCGTCGGCCTCGACCGTCCCGCCCCGGGCGCGCTGGACGCCGAGGCCGACGTAGCTGCCCACGAACCCGGCCCGGAGCGGCCCCCACACGCGGGCCTCGAACCGGGCCGCCATCGTCGCGCCGGCCTGGTCGACCCGCCGCCCACCCTCGAGGAGGAGCGGCTCGAACGTCTCGCCGTACCCGACGACGACGTCGTCGGTCTGGCGCTGGACGAACGCCTGGAGCCCGTACGACACGAGCAGCCAGCTCGTCACGGCCGCCCCCTCCTCGACGTTCGCCGAGAGCGTGACCGCCCGCGAGCCCGGCGAGACGAACGGGTGGGTCCGCACCGACGGGTCGGGCCGCGCGAACGGCGTGCGGTCGACCGCGAGTTCGACGACCACGCCGTCGGCCACGCCGAGACGGGCGCCGAGGCCGGGGGGGCCGAACGCGCCGTTGACGCTGAGCGTGACGTCGCCCCGACGGTCGAGCACGGGGGCCGCCTCGGCGGCCTCCGGCGCGGGGACGGGCTGGGCGGCGAGCGGGGCCGTCAGTGCGACGAGGAGGGGCAGGAACCGCATGGTCGGCGTGCGTGGGTGCGAGAAGCTACGCGCCCGCACACACACCGCACACCTGACGCCGGAGGTGTCAGCCTCCGCGCCGCAGCTTCGGGCCCCGTCTCCCCCACCCCTCTCCATGACCACCACCGCGCCGCTGCCGCTCGCCACCGGCCCCGAGGTCCGGTTCCCCCTCTTCCGCGACGGCTGCGAGGCCGGCTTCCCCTCGCCCGCCTCGGACTACGTCGAGGCCGAGCTGAGCCTGAACGAGCTCGTCGGCGTCGGCCAGCCGCAGACCTACTTCGTGCGCGCCACGGGCCGCTCGGAGATCGGCGCGGGGATCTGGCCGGGCGACCTCCTCGTGATCGACGCCGCGCGCGAGCCGGTCGCGGGCGACCTCGTCGTGGCCTACGTCGCCGGCGAGCACACGGTCAAGCGGTTCTGCCGCGACCGCTCCGGCGTGTACCTCGCCCCGGACCCGCTCCCCGACGAGGCCGACGCCTTCGACGAGATCCGGCTCGGCGACGGCGAGGAGCTCGAGGTCTGCGGCGTCGTGACGCACACGGTCCGGACGCTCCTCCGCCGCTGGTGAGCGGCGCGCCCCCCCGAGCGCCGCGCCGCGAGACCCGCCGGCTCGTCGCGTTCGTCGACGCGAGCGCGTTCTACTGCTCGTGCGAGCGGCTCTTCCGGCCGGACCTCCGCGGGGAGCCCGTCGTCGTGCTCTCGAACAACGACGGGTGCGTGATCGCGCGGAGCGCGGAGGCCAAGGCGCTGGGCGTGGCGATGGGCGCGCCGTACTTCCAGATCCGCGAGCGGCTGGAGCGCCTGCGCGTCCACGTCTTCAGCTCCAACTACGCGCTGTACCACGACGTCTCGGACCGCCTCCTCCGCGTGCTCGACCGGTTCTCGCCCGACGTCGAGCGGTACTCGATCGACGAGGCGTTCCTCGGCCTCCGGGCCGACCCGTGGGACCCGGACGCGCCCGCCCGCCTCGACGCCCTCGCCCGCGAGATCCGCGAGGCCGTGTGGCGCGCGACGCGGATCCCCGTCCGCGTGTCCATCGCCGAGACGAAGACGCTGGCGAAGGTCGGGAGCGAGTTCGTCCGGCACGCGCCGGTCCCGTGCGTCTGCTTCTGGAAGCACCCCGACCGGGAGGCCGTGCTCGACGCGCTGCCGGTCGAGGACGTGTGGGGCGTCGGGCCGCGGTGGGCGAAGCGGCTCCGGCTGGCCGGCGCGGGGACGGCCGCCGGCCTCGCAGCGATGGCCGACGGCGACATCCGCCGCGGCTACAACGTGGTCCTCCTGCGGACGGCCCTCGAGCTCCGGGGCGTCTCGTGCCTCCCGCTCGCCGAGGCCCCGCCGCCGCGCCGGTCGCTCGTGCGGAGCCGGATGTTCGGCGAGGCGCTCACGGACCCGGCCCTCATCGCGAAGGCCGTCGCGATGCACGCCGCCGCCGCCGCCCGGATG
>CAXRFJ010000063.1:0-8796 GCA_964229475.1 Rubrivirga sp. | reverse complement strand
CCGCCGCGACGCGCCGGGCGGCTGGCCGCTCGTGGCCTTCTCCGTCGCTGAGGCTGGCTGGCTGATCTGCGACGCCGTGAGCGTCGCCACGGCCTCGCCCGAGGCGACGGTCCGGCTGGCGCAGGCCACGTTCCTGTGGGCGCCGCTCGTGGGCGTGGCGTGGTTCGCGTTCGTCCTGAGCTACACCGACCGGCTCACGCGCGGCGCCCGGGTCGCGGTGGGCGCCCTGGCCGCGTGGTCCGTCGTCTACGGCGGGTTCGCCCTCACGAACGGGGCCCACCGGCTCGTGTGGTCGGCGTGGGAGCTCACGCCCGACGGCCCGTTCCTCGGCGTGACGTACACGTTCGGCCCGCTCGCCTGGGCCCAGACCGGGATGATGTGGACGGCCGTGACCGTGTCGCTCGGGGTCATGCTCTGGGCCTACGCCGGGACCGACCCCCGCTCGCGCGACCTCTCCCGGTGGATCGTCGTCGGGGCGCTCGTGCCGCTGGCGATCAACGTGGTCCACCTCCTCGGCCTCGGGCCCGTCACGAAGGACTTCACGCCGATCGTGATGGCCATCTCGTCGGGCGCGTTCGCGCTCGGGCTCGTCCGCTACCAGCTCCTCGACCTGACGCCCATCGCGCGGGCCACCCTCGTCGACGACCTCCGCGAGGGGATGCTCGTGCTCGACGACCGGGGCCGCGTGGCCGACCTCAACCCGGCGCTCCGGCGGGCCCTCGGCGAGGGCGGCGCCGTGCTCGGCCGGCCGCTCGCCGAGACGGCGCCCGCCCTCGCCCGCGCCGTCGACGCCGCGCCGACCGACGCGGTCCGGCTCCGGGGCCGGCACTACGCCCTCCGCGTCTCGCCGCTCTCCGACCGGGCCGGGCACCCGACGGGCCGCCTCGTCCTGCTCCACGACGTGACCCGCCAGCGGGAGGAGCGCGCGGCGCTCCACCGCGCCAACGCCGACCTCGACCACGCCAACGCCGAGCTCCAGACCCGCAACGACGAGCTCGACGCGTTCGCCCACACCGTCGCCCACGACCTCAAGAACTCCGTCCAGGGCGTGATCGGGTGGGCCGAGATCCTCCGCGACGAGGGCGCGGGCCTGCCCCACGCGGAGCACCACGAGCTGGCCGACGGCGTCGCGCGGGCGGCGCAGAAGATGGGGACCGTCGTCCACGAGCTGCTGCTGCTGGCGGGCGTCCGCCGGGCGACCGTCGAGCCGCGCCCGCTGGCGATGGACGAGATCGTGGACGAGGCGCTCGGGCGGCTCCGCCAGGCCGGCACCGCGGCCGTCGAGCGGGCCGGCGGGCCCGCGCGGTGGCCCGTGGCGGTCGGCCACGCGCCGTGGGTCGAGGAGATCTGGGTCAACTACCTCTCGAACGCCGCCAAGTACGGCGGCCCGACGGTCACGCTCGGCGCGGACGTCGCCGAGACGGGCCAGGCCCGGTTCTGGGTCCACGACGACGGACCCGGGCTCTCGCCGGAGGTCCAGCCCGCGCTGTTCGCCGCGTTCGCGCGGGGCGAGGCGACCGAGGCCGACGGCCACGGCCTCGGCCTCTCCATCGTCCGGCGGATCGCGGATCGCCTCGACGGCACGTGCGGCGTCGAGAGCGCGCCCGGCGCGGGCACGCGGTTCTGGTTCGCCCTCCCCCTCGCGCCCGGCCCCGTGGAGGCGGTCCAGCCCGCCCTCGCGCTCGCCTGACCCCGCCCGCCTCGGGCCCGCGGCGGCGCGACTCGGACTCGGGGAGCGGCCCGAGCGCGCAGGCCCGCGCCCACGCCGCGTCGGCGTCGACGCCCGCGTCCCGGAGCCGCTGGGTGACGCGGACGCGGAGGTCGCTCCGGTCGTCGAACGGGTGCGCGCGGAGGACCGCGGCGTGGCGGGCCGCCTCCCGCTCGGCCCACGTCGGGGAGAGCCGCTCCAGCAGCTCGATCTGCCGCGCGAAGATCATCCGCCGGCCGTCCGTCATCGGCACGCGGTGCCGGAGCTCGTGGTCGGACGCGAGCCCGAACGTGACGCCGCGGAAGTGCCGCTCGAGGAGCGCGTCGAGGTCGCGCGTCGTGACCCGCTCCCGCTCCTGCCCCCGCTCGACGACGACCCAGTGGTAGCCCGCCTCGTCCACCTCGACGTGCGGCCGCGCGAAGTCGTCCGAGTGCCCGAACGTCGGGAGCGCGCCGTCGCCCGCGCCGATGCGCGCGCCGAGGCGGCGCATCTCGGCCTCGATCTCGGCCAGCGTGCGGAGGCGGTCAGCCGCCATCGGCGTCCTCGGCGTAGCGCTGGACGCGCTTCTCGATCGACTCCTCGGCGTCGCGTGCGCGGAGCTGCGCCAGCCGCCCCTGGAGGCGGCCCTCGTAGCCCTGGTCGGAGGGCTCGTAGAAGTACGTCCCCTGCATCCCGCCCGGGAGGTACTGCTCCGGCACGTAGTGGTCGCGGTAGGCGTGGGGGTACTTGTAGCCCTCCCCGTGGCCGAGCCCCTTCTTGTCGCGGCTCGCGTCCTTGAGCGGGTTCGGCACGTCGCGCGTCTGCTCCTTCGCCACGTGCTCGAGGGCGGAGAAGAACGCGAAGTTCGAGTTGCTCTTGGGCGCCGTCGCGAGATAGACGCACAGCTGGCCGAGCATGAACCGGCCCTCCGGCATCCCGACGAACTCGAACGCCTGCATGCACGCGACGGCCTCGCGGACGGCGTTCGGGTCGGCCAGCCCGACGTCCTCGCAGGCGAAGATCACCATGCGGCGGAGGACGAAGCGGGGGTCCTCGCCGGCGTAGATCATCCGGGCCATCCAGTAGAGCGCGGCGTCGGGGTCCGAGCCGCGCATCGACTTGATGAAGGCCGAGACGGTGTCGTAGTGGGCGTCGCCGTCCTTGTCGTAGAGCACGGCCCGCTGCTGGATCGAGTCCTCGGCGACCTCCAGCGTCACGCGGACGACGCCGGCCGCGTCGGCCTCGGTCGTCTCGACGGCCAGCTCGAGCGCGTTGAGGAGCGAGCGGGCGTCGCCGTTGGCCGTGCTCACGAGGTGGTCGAGCGCGTCGTCGTCGATCTGGACGTCGAGCTGGCCGTACCCGCGCTCCGCGTCCGCCAGCGCTTGGCGGACGACGCCGCGGAGGTCGGCCTCGGTCAGCGTGTGGAGCTCGAACACGCGGCTCCGCGACACGAGCGCCTTGTTGACCTCGAAGTACGGGTTCTCGGTCGTCGCGCCGACGAACGTGACCGTCCCGTTCTCGACGTGCGGCAGGAGCGCGTCCTGCTGGCTCTTGTTGAACCGATGGACCTCGTCGACGAACAGGATCGTGCCCTGGCCGTGGAGGCGGAGCCGCTCCTGCGCCGCCGCGATCTGCTCGCGGATGTCCTTGACGCCGGCGAGCACGGCGTTGAGGCTGGCGAAGTGCTTCCGCGTCGTGTTGGCGATGATCCGAGCGAGCGTCGTCTTGCCGGTCCCGGGCGGGCCGAACAGGATGAGCGACGTCACGCGGTCGGCCTCGACGGCGCGGCGGAGGAGCTTGCCGGGCGCGAGCACGTGGGGCTGCCCGACGTACTCGTCGAGCGTGCGCGGCCGCATCCGGTCGGCGAGGGGCGCGGACCGCTGGCGGCGGCGTTCGGCGGCGGCGGCGAAGAGGTCGTCGGGCATGCCCCAAGCTACCGGCGCGCGGGGCCCGCCCCCGGGCCCCCCGCCCCGACGCCGCCCCGCCCGGTCGGCGCCGTCCGGCCGGCGGCGTCAGCGCGCGGCCCGCTCCCGCATGAGCGCGTGGACGGCCGCGCCGACCTCGGCCATCCGCGGCCGCGCGTCGGCCTCTGGGACCGGCGTGAGGAGGGCGATCACGTAGTGCGCGTCGCCCTCGTGCACGACGCCGACGTCGTGGGTCCAGAAGCTCCACCAGCCCGTCTTGTGCGCGAACACGGCCCCGCGCGGGAGGCCGGCGGCCACCTTCGTGCCGTCGAGCTGGTTCGTGAGGAGTGCCATCAGCCGCCGGCTCACCCAGGGGTCGACGAGCCGGTCGGTCGCCGCCAGCGCCAGGAACTCGGCCGCGTGCCGGCCCGACGTCATCGTGCTCGGGACGTCGGCGTAGCCCTCGTCCTCGACGCGCCGCGGCAGGAATTTGCGCGTGACCTCCGAGCCGTGCCAGCCGTAGCGGTGCATCAGCGAGTCGATGGCCGGGCGCGTGGCGAGGTCGATCAGCTCGTTGGCCGCGCTGTTGTCGCTCCGCGTGACCATCAGGTCGAGGAGGTAGCCGACCGTCACGGTGTCGCCGGCGGCGAGGAGCGGGCGCGGGTCCGAGAGCACCTCGCGCGCGGTGTCGACGGCGTTGTGGGGCGCGACCACGCGCGGGCTGTCGAGGTCGTACCGCCCCTCCAGCGCCTGCCGGAGCACCTCGGCGGCCACGTACATCTTGTAGACGCTGGCCGGGTAGAGGAACGCGTCGGGCGCGGCGCCGCCCCAGACGGGCGCCGGGCCGGTGAGGTCGACGACGACCAGCGACGTGACCTGCGTCCCGTCCGCGCCCACGTCGAACGGGCCGCCGAGACCGGCCGCCTCGGCGATCTCGGCGAGGGCGGCGCTGAGGGCCGGGTCTTCGGGATAGGCGGGGGGCTGGGCCGAGGCGGCGGCGGCGAGCAACACGGTGGCGAGGAGGAGGCGCACGGGCGGATGGGGAGGGGGCCGAAGGGTACCACCTCGTCCCCGGGCCGGGCGCGGCGCCCCGCTACCTTTCGGGCCCCCGCCCCTCCGCGCCCGATGCTCCTGGCCCGACGCCTCGCCCTCCTCCTCGCCCTCCCGCTCATGGCCCTCCCCGCCGACGCCCAGGCCGACTGGGTCCGCCAGCACTACACCAAGATGGAGCGGATGGTGCCGATGCGCGACGGCGTCCGCCTGTTCACGTCGGTCTATGTGCCGAAGGCGCCCGGCCCCCACCCGGTCCTCTACCAGCGGACGCCCTACGGCGTGGGGCCCTACGGCGAGGACGAGGTCAAGAGCTCGCTGGGCCCGTCGGAGACGCTCATGCGCGACGGCTACATCTTCGTGTACCAGGACGTCCGCGGGAAGATGATGTCCGAGGGCGAGTTCGTGGCCGTCCGCCCCCACCTCCCGAACAAGAGCGCCGGGCAGGTCGACGAGAGCACGGACGCCTACGACACCGTCGAGTGGATCCTCGACGCCCTCCCGACGACCAGCCGCGTCGGCGTCTGGGGGATCTCGGCGCCCGGCTTCTACGCGACGCACGCGCTCATCGACGCGCACCCGGCCGTGAAGGCCGTCTCGCCGCAGGCCCCCGTGACCGACTGGTACCTCGGCGACGACCGCCGCCACAACGGGGCGTTCCAGCTCCAGGCCACGTTCAGCTTCGTCTCGTCGTACGGCGCCCCGCGCCCGGAGCCGACGACCGAGCGGGCCCCGAGCTACCGCGACTACGGCACGCCCGACGGCTACGACTGGTACCTCGACCTCGGCCCGCTCGCCACCGTCAACGACCGGTTCTTCGGCGGCCAGAACGACCTCTGGCAGGAGATCCTCACGCACGACACGTACGACGCCTACTGGCAGGCGCGGACGCCGCTCCCGCACCTCCGCGACGTCCGGCCGGCGGTCCTTGTCACCGGCGGCTGGTTCGACGCGCAGGACCTCTACGGCCCGCTCAAGACGTTCGACGCGGTCGCCGACCACAACGACACGCCGACGTACCTCGCGATGGGCCCGTGGTGGCACGGCGGCTGGGCCCGCGGCGACGGCGCGACCTACGGCGACCTCGCCTTCGGCCAGGCCACGTCGGTGTGGTACCGCGAGAACGTCGAAGCCCCGTTCTTCGACGCCTTCCTCAAGGGCGACGGCGAGCCCGACCTCCCCGAGGCCTCGATCTTCGTGACCGGCGCCAACCGCTGGCGCTTTTTCGACGCGTGGCCGCCGCGCGAGGCCCGCGAGGCGAGCCTGTTCCTCCAGCCCGGCGGCGGCCTCGGCTTCGACGCGCCGACCGAGGCCGGGCTCTTCGCCGAGTACGTCTCCGACCCGTTCAAGCCGGTCCCCCACACGCCCCAGATCGTCGTCACCCGCGACGACCGGTACGTGGTGCAGGACCAGCGCTTCGCCTCGACCCGCCCCGACGTGCTCGTGTTCGAGTCGCCGGTCCTCGAGGAGGACGTGACGCTCACGGGCGACCTCTTCGCCACGCTCTTCGTCTCGACGACCGGGACCGACGCCGACTTCGTGGTCAAGCTCATCGACGTCTACCCCGGCGACGCCGAGTGCATGCTGCCCGACGGCGACTGCTCGGTCCCGATGGGCGGCTTCCAGCAGCTCGTCCGCGGCGAGGTCATGCGGGGCAAGTTCCGGAACAGCTTTTCGGACCCCGAGCCCTTCACGCCGGGCGAGGTCACGGAGGTCACGTTCGACATGGAGGACGTGGCCCACACGTTCAAGCGCGGGCACCGGATGATGGTCCAGGTCCAGAGCACGTGGTTCCCGATGGTCGACCGGAACCCCCAGCGGTTCATGCCCATCGCCGAGGCGACCGAGGCCGACTTCCAGGCCGCGACGCACCGCGTGTTCGTGTCGCCGGAGCACCCGTCGCACCTCTCGGTCCGCGTCCTCGACTGACCCCGGCCCCACCCGCCTCGGCGCCGAGGCGGCACGGCCGAGGCGGGGCCGCCGACACACGATCGGGACCGAACCGCCGCAGGGTCGGCGGCGGACCGTGATGCAAGCGGGGCGGGCGGGGCCGGTTCTTGGCGCCGTCACCAGCCGCCCCTCCCATGCGAGTCCTCCTCCCGCTCCTGTTCCTCGCCGCCGCGCTCCCCGCCAGCGCCCAGGCCGCCCGCCCCCTCGCCCGCGCCGTCGTCGCCGACTGCCGCGAGGACGTCCGCGACCGGGCTGAGGACCGGCGCGACCGCCGCGAAGACGTCCGCGACCGCCGGGAGGACGTCCGCGACGCCCGCCGCCACACCGGCCCGCTCGACCGGCTGGAGGACGTCTGGGACCGCCGCGAAGACCGGCGCGACCGCCGGGAGGACGTCCTCGACCGGCGCGAGGACCGGCGCGACCGGCGCCGCGGACCCGCCGCCTGCTCGTAGGCCCCGACCGTAACCGGCGGCGAGGCCGAGCGTAGGGCGCCGGTCCATTCCCGACCGCCATGTCCCGCCTCGACCGGCTCCACGCCCGCCTCGTCCGCTCCCGGTTCCTCCAGCGGTTCACCGCCTTCACCCGCGTCCTCCTCGCCGTCGGGTTCCTCCCGCCCGGCCTCAAGAAGGTGATGGGCGAGCGGTTCACCCAACTGCCCCCATCGCACCCCGTAGGCGGGTTCTTCGAGGCGTTCTTCCAGGCCACCGAGTTCTACTGGTTCGTCGGGCTGGCGCAGGTCGTCGCCGCCGTGCTCCTGCTCTGGCCGCGGACGGCCACGCTCGGGGCCGTGATCTACTTCCCGATCATCCTCAACATCGCGCTCATCACGAACGCGATCGGCTTCGAGGGGACCGACGTCGTCACGACCCTGATGGCGCTGGCCAGCCTCTGGCTGCTCGTCTGGGACTACGACCGGCTCAAGGCGATCCTGCCCGCGCGCCGCGCCGCCAGCGGGAGCTACGGCGTCCGCGAGTACGCGGTCCAGGCGGGGCTGTGGGCCGGCGCCGGCGTCGCCGCCGCGGCCGGGGCGACGACGATCCACCGCGCCAACCTCGCGCGCTTCCTCCCGACGGCCGCCGCCCTCGCGGCCGCGGGCGCCGCGTTCGGTCTCGTCGTCGCGTGGCACCTCCGCCAGTTCGAGGCCCGGGCGTAGGCGTCAGCCCGCCGCGGCCAGGACGCCGAAGTCGACGGCCGAGGCGGGCGGGGTCTCGGCGTGGAGGACCCGCCGGAGGTGGGCGAGCGTCGCCGTGTGGGCGTGCGCCGTCTCGGCCGCGCAGGCGTCCTGCGGCACCACGAGGCCGAAGTCGCGCATCGACGCCTCCATGGCCGTCGCCAGCACGCAGATGTCGGTCGCGAACCCGGCCACCACCAGCCGCCGCGCGCCGAGGGCGGCGAGGAGCGACTCGCGCGGCGTCTGGAAAAAGCCCGAGTGCTTCGGCTTGAGCACGTGGTAGTCCCCCTCGGCCGGGCGGAGCCGGCGGACGACCTCGCGGCCCGGCACGGCGCTCGACACGCACCGCTCGACGAGCGCGTCGAACGACTCCCGCCACTGGCCGAAGTGGTCGTTGACGTAGATCACGGGGACGCCGGCCGCCCGGGCGCGGGCGGCGAGGCCCTCGATCGCGTCGACCGCCGGGCCGGCGTGGGCGAGCAGGTCCTCGGCCCCGTCGAACGTGAACGGGTTGACGACGTCGACCAGGACGAGGGCGGTGTCGGGCGGGGGCATCGGAGCGGAGGCGGGGGCCCGAGATTCGCCCGGTCCGGCTCTCTGGTTCCGCCCGCCGGCCGACCTCAGGCGACGGCCGAATCGCGGAGCCGGGCGGCCACGGCCCCAGCCACCTCGGGCAGCGTCCGGGGCGGGTCGGGCGCCGCGCCGTCGCCGAGCCGGAGCGCCCACCAGCCGACGTCGCGCCACGCGCCGAGCTTGTAGCCGACGCCCCGGTACACGCCGACCGGCTCGAACCCGAGCGCCTCGTGGGCCGCGACGCTGGCGGCGTTCGGTTGCGCGATGCCGGCGTAGGCGTTCGCGAAGCCCTGGAGGCGGAGGACGTCGACGAGGGCGCCGTAGAGCTTCCGCGCGAGGCCGCGGCGTCGGTGCGCCGCGGCGACGTAGACCGAGACCTCGACCGACCACTGGTAGGCCGCGCGCCCGCGGTGGGCGCTCGCGTAGGCGTAGCCCGCGACGGCGCCGCTGGCGTCCGCCAC
>CAXRFJ010000062.1:0-4856 GCA_964229475.1 Rubrivirga sp. | reverse complement strand
GGGCCGGGGCCGGGCGGGGCGCTGGGGGGACGACTCGGGCGTCGCGACCGGGGCGCTCGTCGGTCAGCTCCGCGTGCGGGACCGCTCGGGGCGGGCGGCCAAAAGCAGGAGCGCGAGGAGAGCCGCCGGCACTGCGAGCTGTAGCGCGAGGACCATGGCGTGCGGCGGCTGGTGGACGGGGACAAGAGGACATTCGTAAAGACGCCCGGGAGGTTGCGGAGCGCCGACAAATCCGCTCCAGCCGTCGGAGGCGCCCGGCGAACGGGCCGTGCGGAGCGGTCAGTCGCCCGGGGTAGCCGCAACAATGGTGCCGGCGGTAACCTCGCGGGCGCCCTCCCCGCCTCGCCCATGCCCCGACACGTCACCTCGCCGACCCGCATCCCCGCCCCCGGAGACAAGACGATCGAGGAGCACGTCGGCCGGGCGGCCACGGGCACCGCTCGCCTCTCCGTCGCCCACATGGTCGCGCCGCCGGGGTGGGACGAGCCGGCCCAGACGCCCGCGTTCGACGAGGTCACGATCGTCGTCCGCGGGACGATGCGCGTCGAGCACGACGGCGGGCACCTCGACGTCGGCCCGGGCGAGACGGTCCTGTGCGAGGCCGGCGAGCGGATCCGCTACCTCAACCCGTCCGCCGCCGAGGCCTGCGAGTACTGGGCCGTCTGCGCGCCGGCGTTCTCGCCCGACACCGTCCACCGCGAGGCGTAGGACCCGGCCGCGGCTCGGGACACCGCGGGCACTCCCGCCCGGCGCCGCGCGTTGCGCCGGCGATGGCCGCCGACTTCTACGCCCGCCTCCCGCCCGTCGAGCGCTTCGAGCGGCTCGTCGAGGACGCCGCCTACACGCCGCTCCCCTCCGACTGGGCGGTCGTGCTGACCGACGTCGTCGGCTCGACGGAGGCCGTCCGGGCCGGGCGCTACCGCGAGGTCAACTACGTCGGCGCGGCGTCGATCGCGGCCGTCCTCAACGCGTCGGGCCGGGCGGACCTCCCGTTCGTGTTCGGCGGCGACGGGGCCACGCTCGTCGTCCCGCCCGAGCACCTCGACGCCGGGCTCGCGGCCCTGGCGGCGCTCCAGGGGCACGCCCGCGACCGCCTCGGCCTCGGGCTCCGCGTGGGGACGGTCCCGCTGGCGGCCGTCCGCGCGGCCGGGCACGAGGTGGCCGTCGCCCGCTACCAGGCCTCCGAGAACTACGCGCAGGCGCTGTTCCGCGGCACCGGCCTGGGGTGGGCGGAGGCCCAGGTCAAGGACCCCGCCACGGCCGAGCGCTGGGCTAGCCACGCCTCGCCCCGCGACGGCGACGGCGATCCGTACGAGGGGCTCGAGTGCCGCTGGCAGGACGTCCGGAGCCCGCGCGGCGAGACCGTCTCGCTCCTCGTCGAGGCCGTCGGCGACGACCGGGACGCGACCTACCGCGAGGTGCTCGGCCTCCTCGGCGACGTCTACGGGGACGACTCGGCCCACCCGGTCGCGCTCGACCGGCTCCGGCTGGCGGCGACGCCGGCCAAGTTCGGCCCCGAGGTCCGCCTCCGGCACCCCGGCCGTCGGCTTCGCCAGCGGGCCACGCTCTGGGCGCTCAACGTGGTCGGCCGTGTGCTCCTCCGGTTCGGGATCGAGACGTCGGAGACCGACTGGGAGCGGTACCCGCGGCTGTTCCGCGCGTCGACGGACTACCGCAAGTTCGACGGCGTCCTCCGGATGGTGCTGGCGGGCGGGGCGGACGAGCGGGCCCGGCTCGAATCGGCCCTCGAGGCGATGTACGAGGCGGGGCGGCTGGCCTATGGCCTCCACGTCTCGGACCGCGCCGTCCTCACGTGCCTCGTCTACCGGCGGATGGGCCAGCAGGTCCACTTCGTGGACGGCGCCGGCGGGGGCTACACGAGCGCGGCCGTGGGCTTCAAGCGCCGCCGCCAGGCCCTCGCGGGCTGAGCCCGCCCGCCGCGACGCCGAGGCGGCCGAGCCCGAGCGCGTCTTGATTTGAGACGCTGGGGGCCGATACCCACCCCGCCCCCCCGCCTTCCCGATGGTCCTCACGGAGACCACCCCGCTCTGGCGGCCGGCCGAGTCGCCCGAGGCGACGCTCGCCCGGCTCCGCCGGCTCCTCGACGTCAGCGTCGCGCTGAACGCCTACGGCGACACGGCCCGGCTGCTCGACTACATCGCCCAGACGACGACCGACGTCCTCGACTGCGAGGCCGCCTCGATCCTCCTCTTCGACGAGGTCACGGGCGCGCTCCGGTTCGAGGCCGCGACGGGCTCGGCCGGGGCCACGCTCGTCGGCACGGACGTCCCCCTGCTCGGCAGCCTCGCCGGCACCACGTTCCGCGAGAACCGGATCCTCTACGCCGCCGACACCGACGCCGACGACCGCCACCACAAGGCGACCGACGAGCGAACGGGCTTCGTCACGCGCTCGCTGGTCGGCGTCCCGATGCGGATCGACGGCGAGCCCGTCGGCGTGCTCCAGGCGCTGAACCCGCGCCGCGAGGCGTTCGGCCGCGCCGACGCCGAGGCGCTGCTCATCGTGGCCTCGCAGGCGGCCGTCGCCATCCGGAACGCCCGGCACGAGGCGGCGCTCCGCCGCGCCCACGACCGGCTCTCCGAGCTCGACCGACTCAAGACCGACTTCATGGCGATCGCCTCCCACGAGCTCCGGACGCCGATCACGGCCGTCCAGGGCTTCGGGTCGATCCTCGCCGAGGAGGTCCGCGGCGAGCTCCACAGCTTCGCCGAGTCGGTGGTCAAGGCCGGCGACCGGATGATGGACGTCGTCGAGACCATCGACGTCATGGCCGAGCTGCGGGGCGGCGCCGGCCTCCACCCCGGCGCGCTGACGTCGCTGGCGGCCGTCCTCCGCGACGCCGTCGCGGAGTGGGCCCCGCACGCCGAGGTCGCGCTCCCGCCCGGCCCGCTCCTCGTCGAGGGCGACGGCCGGCGCCTCCGGCTCGCCTTCCGGAACCTCCTCCGCAACGCCGTCCAGTTCTCCGACGCCGGCGGCCCCGTCCGCCTCGGCGCCGAGGTGGCCCACGGCGAGGTCCGCGTCGACGTGGCCGACGAGGGCCGCGGCCTCGCCGCCCCCGACCTCGAGCGGATCTTCGAGGCGTACGTCCAGGTCTCGGACCCCGACCACCGCGACCACGAGGGGCTCGGCGTCGGGCTCACCGTCGCCCGCGCCGTGGTGCTCCAGCACGGGGGGCGGCTGTGGGCCGAGAGCCCGGGCCTCGGCCGCGGCGCCACGTTCCACGCGCGGATCCCGCTGGCGGCGGCCGCGTGACCCCGAAAACGGCCGCGGCGCCGGGGCGCCCGGGCGCGGCCCGCGCCCCGGGGCACGCCCCGCCACACCGGGCTTAATCAGGGGCGCGGGCAGGAATCGGGCCGAGTCAAAGTGGGGGAGGGAAGGCGATGCGCTGGCGTGCAAGCCGTCTTCACCTACTCTGTCGGCCTCTCTCTCTCGACGGAACCCTGATGACCCCGACGACGCTGTCCCCCCGGCGGGTCGACGGCGCCGCGCCCCGAACGGTGGCCCGGCTCCGACGCCTGCTCGACGTCAACCTCGCGCTCACCACCTTCGGCGACACGAGCCGGCTGCTGGAGGTGATCGTCCAGACGGCCACGGCCGTCGCCGACTGCGAGGCCGCCTCGATCCTCCTCTACGACGAGCGCGTCGACGCGCTCCGGTTCGAGGCCGCCTCGGGGACCGTGGCCCACGAGCTCGTCGGGAAGATGGTGCCCATCGCGGGCAGCCTCGCCGGGACGATCTTCTCGGAGGACCGCGTCGTCTACGCCGCCGACACGGGGGCCGACGACCGCCACTGCGGCGCCATCGACGCGGGCACGGGCTTCGAGACGCGGACGCTCCTCGGCGTCCCGATGCGGATCGACGGCCGGCCCGTGGGCGTGCTCGAGGTCCTCAACCCGACCCGCGGCGGGTTCGACCGCGACGACGCCGAGGCGCTCCTCGTGGTGGCCGCCCAGGCCGCCGTCGCCATCCGGAACGCCCGCTACGAGGAGGCCCTCCTGCGGCTCAACCAGAAGCTCGAGGACCTCGACCGGCTGAAGAACAACTTCCTCGCCATCACCTCGCACGAGATGCGGACGCCCCTGACGGCGGTCCGCGGCTTCGGCCAGATCCTCGCCGACGAGGTCGGCGACGACCTCGCGCCCTACGCGCAGGCGGTCGTCCGCGCCGGCTTCCGGATGACGGACGTGGTCGAGACGCTCGACGTCATGGCGAGCCTCCAGGGAGAGCTGGGCCGCCACCCCGGCCGGATCGTCTCGCTCAAGTGCCTGCTCCTGGAGGCCGCCGAGGGCGTCGACGGGGACGTTCGGGTCGAGTTTCCGGAGGGCCTCCAGATCGAGGGCCACGGCCCGCGGATCCGGCTCGCGTTCACGAACCTCCTCCGCAACGCCGTCCAGTTCTCGGAGCCCGGCGCGACCGTCCGCGTCCGCGCTGCCGAGCACGAGGGGACGGTCCACATCGCCATCGCCGACGAGGGCCGCGGGATCGCGCCGGAGGACGTGGACCACGTCCTGATCACCCATTGCCACGGCGACCATGTCCTTGGCCTGTTCGAGGGCGAGGGTGCTTGGCTTCCCAAGGCCAAGGTAACGATCCCCGCCGCTGACCTTGCCTTCTACACCGACCCGGAGGCGCGTGAGGGCCAGCCCGAATGGCGTCACGGCGCGTGGAAGCTGGCGCAGCGGATGAAGGATGTCTACGGCGACCGGCTGGTGCCCGTCGACGGGACGGAGACGGGGCTGCCGGGCCTCTCCTTCGTCGGACTGCCGGGGCACACGCCGGGGCAGGCGGGCGTCATGGTCGAGGACGGGATGGTGCTGGCCGCGGACACGCTGCAC
>CAXRFJ010000061.1:0-2604 GCA_964229475.1 Rubrivirga sp. | reverse complement strand
CCGACCACTTGTCGAGGACCGAGAGGTGGAGCGCGCCGCCGGGCTCCTGGCGGTCGAGGACCGCCGCGGCGCCTTCCACGAGGGCGAGGCCCCGCCCGGCCTGCCCCGTCTCGGCGAGCGCGAGGCCCCACCCGACGCGCGCGCTGAGCGTCCGCGGGTCGTCGGGGCCGAGCTGGTCCGTGAAGGAGGCCGCGCCGGCCTCGAGCAGGGGCGCCGCCTCGGCCGGGCGCCCGAGCTGGCGGAGGAGGCCGCCCAGCGCCACGCGCGTGTACTCGGTCCAGAGGTGGTCCCCGGGCAGCGTGGACCCCTCGTAGGCGGAGAGCGCGTCGCGGTAGTAGCGCTCGGCGAGCGCCGGCCGGCTCGCGTGGTGGAGCACGGCGAGCGTGTAGAGGCTCGTGGCGGTCCGGTAGTCGCCGCGGCCGTAGGCGCGCTCGTAGGTGCGGAGGGCCTCCTCGTGGAGCGCCGCCGCGCGGGCGCTGTCGCCGGCGGCCAGGAGCGCCTCGGCGTAGCCGTAGAGGGCGTCGGCGGTGCGCGGGTCGCCAGGCCCGAACGACGCCGTCGCGAGGTCGACGGCCTGGCCGTAGGCCGGGAGCGCGTCGCCGAGGCGGTCGTCGGCGAGCGCGTTGCCGAGCCCGTAGAGCGCCGACACGCGGAGCTCGGGGGCCTCCGCGGCGGCGAGGGCGTCGCGGTACAGGGCCTCGGCCGCCGCGAGGTCGTTGCGCCGGTACCGGACGGCCGCGAGGGTGATCCGGGCCCGGGCGAGCCGGTCGCCGCCGTCGCCGCCCTCGAGTAGGGCCACGGCCTCCTCGCCCGCCTCGATGGCCTCGTCGTACCGGCGCTGCTCGGTGAAGGACTCGGCGAGCAGCGTGAGCGGCGCCGCGAGGGCGGGGGGGTCCGCGCGCTGCACGCGTCGGCGGATGGCGACGGCCCGGCCGAGCACCGAGTCGGCCAGGGCGAACTCGCCGAGGCTGACGCCGAGGCGGCCGAGGCCCTCCAAGAGGGACGCCTGCACGAGCGGCTGGTCGTCGAGCGCGGCGGCCTGGCGGAGGCCCGGCGCCAGGAGGTCGGCCGGGCGGAGCTGGCCGCCCTCGAGCTCGACGGGGTCCACCGACTCGAACATGCCCAGGACGTAGTCGAGCGTGGCGTTCGCGCGGGCCGCCTCGCGGGCCGTCGCGCGGGCCTGCCACAGGACGGCGGCCGTCCCGCCCACGAGCGCGACCAGCAGGGCGGCGGCCGCCGCGACGCCGGCCCGATGCCGCCGCACGAACCGCGAGGCGCGGTAGCCGAGGCTGTCGCCGCGGGCCTCGACCGGGCGGCCCTCGACGTGCCGCCGGAGGTCGGCCGCGAGCTCGCCGGCCGTGGCGTAGCGCCGGCCGGGCTCCTTCCGCAACGCCTTGAGCACGATGGCGTCGAGGTCGCCGCGGAGCTTTTTGGACGGGGCCGACCACGCCACCGAGGCGGACGGTTTCGGGGCCTCGGCCGGCCTCGGCGGCGCCGACGTCGTGGTCACCGCCGCGCTCGGCCGTGTCGGCTGAGCCTCGCGGACGACGCGGGCGACCTCGGCGAGCGCGCGGCTCGGGAACGAGTACGGGCGCCGCCCGACGAGCAACTCGTAGAGCATCACGCCGAGCGCGTAGACGTCGGTGGCCGCCGTGATGGGCTCGCCCTCGACCTGCTCGGGCGCCGCGTAGGCCGGCGTGAGCGCCGCGCCCGTCCGCGTGAGCGCGTCCTCGTCGTCCTCGTCGAGGGCCTTCGCGATGCCGAAGTCGAGGAGCTTGACGTGCGGCCGCCCCGTCTCGTCCTCGGCCACGAACACGTTCGACGGCTTGAGGTCGCGGTGGACCACGAGCAGCCGGTGGGCGTGGGCCACGGCGTCGCAGGCGTCGAGGAACAGGGCCAGCCGGGCCTCCAGGTCGAGGTCGTGGGCCGCGGCGTAGGCCGTGATCGGCTCGCCGTCGACCCGCTCCATGATGAAGTACGGCCGGCCGTCGGCCGTGACGCCGCCGTCGAGGAGCCGCGCGATGCCGGCGTGGTCGAGCCGGGCCAGCACGCGCCGCTCCCGCGCGAACCGCCGGACCGACTCCTCGGACGCCTTCCCCGACTGGACCAGCTTGAGGGCGACCGTCTTCTCGAACGACCCGTCGACCCGCTCGGCCGCGTAGACGACGCCCATCCCGCCGCGCCCGAGCTCCTCCAGCACGCGGTACCCGCCGACGGCCTCGACCTCGGGCGGCCTCGCGTCGAGCAGCCCGGCGACGCCCTCGTCGAGGAGCGTGTTCGAGCGCTCGTCGAAGGCGAGGAGGTCCTCGACGGCGAGGCGCAGTGCGTCGTCGTCGCCGCAGGCCTCGGCCACGAACGCGCGGCGCTCCTCGGCCGGCACGTCGGACGCCTCCCCGACGATCTCGAGCGACCGGCGGAGGCGCTCTGCGGCGGGCGTGGGGGCGGGGTCGGGCATGGGCCGGGGCGGGGCCCGCAGTATCGCGCCCGCCGCCCGCTCCGCCAACCGCCTCTGGCGACCGCGTCCCCGCCCGCAGGACGGCGTCGGCCTACCGGGTCGGCGCCGAGGCGGGCAGGGGCGCGCGGTGCGGGCGGGGGGGCCCCGCG
>CAXRFJ010000060.1:0-16241 GCA_964229475.1 Rubrivirga sp. | reverse complement strand
CCGAGCCCCCTCACCTGGTGGACCCCTTCGGCGTCCGTCGGTCGGCCGGCATCTCGCGGGGCCGTCCGACGGGATCGGGAGGGTTCCGTCTTCCATCTGGACACCCCTCTCATGACTCCCTCGACCCCTGTCCCCCCCGCGCGCCCCTCGTCGCCCGGGGCCTCACCGAAGCCCCCCTCGCGTGGAGACGCCGTGGGCCTGTACGTCTTCATGGCCCTCGTCGTCCTGGGCGTGGTGGCCGTCGCCTACGCCTTCATGCGGCTGTAGACGATCGACCTGCAGCCCCCACCGCTCCCTCCTCGGCAGCGCGCCCGAGGCGGGCGCGGTCAGGCGGGCTCGTCCCCGACGACCGCGCGGAGGAACCGCGCGAGGAGCGGCGAGGCGTCGTCGCGGTGCCAGACGACGCCGGTCGCGATCGTCAACTCTGGCTCGACGAGGCGGGCGTAGGCCACGCCCGGGTACCCCGGCTGGACGCGGGCCTGGTGGACCGTCCCGATGCCGACGCCGGCGGCCCCGAGCCCGAGCAGGCTCTCGACGTGGCGGACCTCCTGGACGACGCGGGGCTCGACCCCGGCCGCCCGGCTCGCGCGGAGGTAGGCGTCGTAGACCTCGGGGGCCGGGTCGCGCGCCCACGCCACCTGCGGCTCGTCGGCCAGCTCGGCGAGCGCGACCGTCTCCCGTCCGGCCAGGCGGTGGTCCGCCGGGAGCACGACGACCGTCGGGGCCTCGCCCAGCCGGCGGACGGCGAGGTCCCGCTCGTCGACGGGGAGGAGGACGAGGCCGACGTCGGCCCGGCCCTCGCGGACGGCGTCGGCCTGCGCGCGGCTCCCGGTCTCCCAGAGGTCGAGCGTGGCGCCGGGGACCTCGCCGCGGAAGTCGCGGATGGCGCCGGCGAGCCCGTCGCGCATGACGGCCGCCTCGTAGCCGATGCGGAGCGTCCCGGCCCGGCCCTCGGCCGCGGCCCGGACGGCGGCCTCGGCGCGGGCGGCCTCGTCGAGCACGCGCCGCGCGTGGGGCAGGAGCACGGCGCCCACGTCCGTCAGCGCGACGCCGCGCCGCGAGCGGTCGAAGAGGCGGGCGCCGACCTCGTCCTCGAAGGCCTGGATCTGCTGGCTCAGCGTCGGCTGCGCGACGAACGACCGCTCGGCGGCCCGGCCGAAGTGGAGCTCCTCGGCGACGGCGACGAAGTAGCGGAGGTGGCGGAGTTCCATCGGGGAGGGGGCGGACGACCATGATAGGCCGTGGCTACCAGTCCGATCCAATCTTTCCATCCAACCTATCGGCAGCGCCTCCGTTCTCCCCTCCAGGCCAGGCCGGACTCCCGGCCGCATCCTGATCCGACATGAACGCCCCCCTCCTCCTCCCCGCCCTCGCGCTCGCGCTCGCCGTGACCGGTTGCGCCACGGCCTCGCTCGCCCCGCCCGCGTCGGGCGCCCCGAACACGGGCGCGCTCCCCGGCCCCGCGTGGCACCTCACCGAGATCCGCTCGGCCACGGGCGCCGTGACCGCCCCCGAGGGCGAGGGGCGGTTCACGGTCTCGTTCCAGGGCGACGGCCGGTTCACCGGCCGGGCCGACTGCAACCGGTACGGGGGCACGTTCGAGGCCACCTCGAACGGCGACCTCGTGCTCACGAACACGTCCACGACCGTCGCCGCCTGTGCGCCGCCCTCGTCCTCGCACGCCTTCTTCGGCGTGATCAACCAAGTCGTCGGGTTCGGCATCGCCGAGGGCCGTCTCACGCTCGACGGCGCGGACGGGAGCGCGCTCGTGTTCGAGCGCGAGGCCGGGTGGATGGAGCCCCAGGAGACGGGCCGGGACCTCGCCTACACCTGCGACGGCCCCGGCGGCCGGTTCACGGTCCGCGCCCGCACGGGGCCGGGCGAGCTGGCCGTCTGGCTCCCCCGCCGGTTCGAGGGCCGAGAGGGCGGGACGTACCTGGTGCTCGGCCAGGTCGTCTCCGCCAGCGGCGCGAAATACGAGGACGGCCCCGTGACGGTGTGGACGGACGGGGGCGAGGCGCTCCTCGTCGTCGACGGCGTCGAGTACCGCGGGTGCTCCGTCCGGACCTGACCCCCTCGTTCTCGACGCTCCCCCTGTTCCCCACGCTCCGATGACCCTCCGCTCCCTCCTCCTCGCGCTCGTGCTCGTCGCCAGCGCGACGGGCGCCGCCGCCCAGGACCTCTCGACCCACGTGCTCGACCTCGCCCGCGGCGTCGGCGGGGCCCGCGTCCCCGTCACGCTCGAGGCCGAGACCCCGGGCGGGTGGGCCCTCGTCGGCCGCGCGACGACGGCCGAGAGCGGGCGCGTCGAGTCGTTCCCCCGCGCCGAGGGGGCGCCCGAGGCGGACGGCCCGGGCCTGTACCGGCTCACGTTCGACCTCCGCGACTACTGGGACGGCGTCGACCTCGGCGGGGCCGAGCCCTCCGGGCCGCCGCTCCCCTTCTTCCCCGAGGTCGCCGTCGTCTTCCGCGTCGCCGACCCGGAGGCGCACACGCACGTCCCGGTCGTGGTGAGCCCGTACGGGTACAGCACGTACCGCGGCAACTGACCGGGTCCCCGAACGCACGATGACGCTGCTCTCCGCGACGGTCCTCTTGTTCCTCGTGATGGACGCCTTCGGCAACGTGCCGGTGTTCCTCTCCGTCCTGGCGCCCGTCGCGCCGGAGCGGCGGCGGCGCGTGATCGCCCGCGAGCTCCTGTTCGCGCTCGCGTTCCTCCTCGGGTTCCTGTTCGCCGGTCGGTTCCTCCTCGACGCGATCGGCCTGACCGAGGACGCCCTCACGATCGCGGGCGGGATCATCCTGTTCCTCATCGCGCTCAAGATGGTGTTCCCGCCGCCGGGCGGGGCGTGGGCCGTCGACATGGAGGAGGGCGGCGAGGAGCCGTTCCTCGTCCCGCTGGCGGTCCCGTTCATCGCCGGGCCGTCCGTCCTCGCGTCGGTCCTGTTCGTGATGAGCTCGGACCCCGAGCGGTGGCCCGAGTGGCTCGCGGCCGTGCTCCTGGCGTGGGCCGGGACCGGGGCCATCCTGCTGCTGGCGCCCGACCTCGCCCGCGTGCTCAAGCGGCGGGGGCTCGTGGCCATCGAGCGGCTGATGGGGATGGTCCTCACGGCCATCGCCACGAAGATGGTCCTCGACGGCGTCGGCCGCTTTTTCGGCTTGTAGATCTATGCGACTCTTCCTCCTGCTCCTCGCTTTTGTGGCCGCCCCCGCCCTCGCGCAGGGGGCGTACGACCAGGACGTCCTCGGCTCGATCCTCGGGCGCGAGGCCCGGCTCCCGGACGCGCCGGTCGAGTACGCCGTCTACCGCGTCGAGCACGAGACGGGAAACTCGGTCTACGCCCGGCACGACCTGTACCTCCGGGTCGGCGACGGGGACGTCCGCCTCGGCCGCCAGCGGCTGGCGCTCGCCCAGCTCCTCGGCCAACCCGAGCCCACGGCGCTCGCCGTCGGCGACTCGCTCGTGCTCCCGGCGCGGCCCGCCGACTTCGACCTCTCGCCCCTCGCGTACGCGCCGTACCCCCGGACGTGGCCCGGCGCGGGCGGGATCGACAAGGCCGTCGTCGTCGACAAGACGACGCAGTCGTGGGCGGCCTACGCCGACGGCCGGCTCGTCCGGTGGGGCCCGGCGTCGACGGGCGCGGCCGAGACGCCGACGCCGTCCGGCCGGTTCACGATGAAGTGGCGGGCCCTCGAGCGGTACTCGTCGGAGGCCCCGCCGGGTGAGCGGTGGTTCATGCGCTACGTCATGAACATCCACGCCGCCCGCGGCATCCACCTCCACCAGTACGACGTGGTCCCGACGGGCGCGCCGCAGGGCCACGGGTGCGTCCGGATGGTGACGTCCGACGCCGAGTGGCTCTACGGGTGGTCCGACGGGTGGCAGACGACGGCCGGCGAGGGCGCGCTCGGCGGGCGGGTGACGGGCGAGGGCACGCTCGTGATCGTCCAGGGCGACGAGCCCGACGGCGCGCCCGTCCGGTTCGAGATGGGGCCGCGAGGCCCGGAGCGCGTGGCGGTCGCGCTCCCCGACGACCCGATGGCCGTCCCCCGCGGTGACCGATGACGACGGCCGACGTCCCCGTCTGGCGCCGCGGGCTGTTCCTGGCGCTCGCGGCGCTGGCACTGCTCCCGGCCGTCTCGCCCGCCCTCGCCTTGGGGGTCGGGGCCGCGTTCGGGCTCGGGCTCGGCAACCCGTACGAGGCCCAGAGCGCGCGCCTCTCGAAGGGGCTGCTCAAGGCGTGCGTGGTGGGGCTCGGGTTCGGGATGTCGCTCCCGGCGGTCCTGGAGGTGGGCCGGTCGGGCGTCGTCGTGACGGCGGCGGGCATCGCGTTCGCCCTCGCGGTCGGGCTCGCGCTCGGCCGGCTCTTGCGCGTCGAGCCCACGACGGGCGCGCTCGTCTCGGGCGGGACGGCGAGCTGCGGCGGCTCGGCGATCGCCGCGCTCGGCCCGGCGCTGGGGGCGAGCGCCGAGGCGATGGGCGTGGCTCTGGCGACCGTCTTCCTGCTGAACGGCGTGGCCCTCTACGTCTTCCCCGCCGTCGGCCACCTCCTCGACCTCTCGCAGCACCAGTTCGCCGTGTGGGCCGCCGTCGCGATCCACGACACGTCGTCGGTCGTCGGCGCGGCGGCCTCCTACGGGCCCGAGGCGCTCGCCGAGGCGACCGTCCTCAAGCTCACGCGGGCGCTCTGGATCGTCCCGCTCGCGCTCGGCGCGGCGGGGTGGCGCCGCCGGTCCTCGGGCGGCAGGGTCCGCGTGGCGGTTCCGTGGTTCATCGGGCTGTTCGCGCTGGCGTCGGCCGTCGTCGCGGCCGTCCCCGACGGGGCGCCCGTCTACGACGCCGTCGTGGCCGTCTCGACACGGGGCCTCGTGCTCACGCTCTTCCTCATCGGGGCCGGGCTGAGCCGGGCCACGCTCCGCGCCGTCGGCGCGCGTCCGCTCGTGCAGGGCGTGCTCCTGTGGGCGGCCGTCGCTGGCGTCTCGCTCGCCGCCGTCCTCGCCTGGACCCTGTGATGCCGACCGTCCCCCCACCGCCCGCCCGGCCTGCCCCGGCGTCCCCGCCCTCCACCCCGGCCGCCCCGGCGGGGCGGGGGCTGCTCGTCGCCGGCATCGTCCTCGTCGCGCTCAACCTCCGCCCGGCCCTCGCGGGCGTCGGCCCGCTCGTCGCCGACGTCCGGCTCGCGACGGGCCTGTCGAACACGGCACTCGGGCTCCTCACCACGCTCCCGCTTCTCGCGTTCGGGCTCCTCTCCTCGTTCACGCCCGTCGTCACGCGGCGGCTCGGCGTCGAGGGCGCGCTCGGGCTCGCGCTGCTCCTGATCGGCGCGGGGACGGCGCTCCGGGCCGTCCCCCCGACGGCGCTCCTCTTCGGCGGGACCGCCGTGCTCGGCGTCGGGATCGCCCTCGGCCACGTGCTCCTCCCGGCCCTCGTCAAGCGCGACTTCGCCGAGCGCTCCGGGCCGATGACCGCGCTCTACTCCAGCGCGATGGGGCTCGGCGCGACGGCCGCCGCGGGCGCCGCGGTCCCACTGGCGGGCGCGCTCGGGTGGCGGGGCTCGCTCGCGGCCTGGGCGGCGCTCGCCGTACTCGCCCTCGTGGCGTGGGCGCCCCAGATGCGCCGCCGGACGCTCCCCAGGAGGCGTGCCAGCACGCTGGCGGCGCTCCGCGACCTCGGACGGAGCCGGCTCGCGTGGGCCGTCGCCCTGTTCATGGGGCTCCAGTCGCTCGCGTACTACGTCGTCCTCGCGTGGCTCCCCGACCTGCTCCAGGCGCGGGGCCTCGGCGCCGGGGCCGCGGGAGGGATGCTCGCGCTCTCGCAGGCGGCGGGGATCGCGGGCTCGGCCCTCGTCCCGCTCTGGGCGGGGCGGCTCCGCGGGCAGCGCCCGATCATCTGGACGCTCGGGGCCGTCGAGGCCGTCGCGCTCGCCGGCCTGTTCGTGCCGACCGCCAGCGTCGCGCTGGCCGGGCTCTGGGTGGGGCTCCTCGGGCTCGTCCTCGGCGGCTCGTTCGGGCTCTCGCTCCTCTTCCTCGCCGTCCGCGCCGACACGCCCGAGACGGCCGCGTCGCTCTCCGGCATGGCCCAGTCGGTCGGCTACCTCGTGGCCGCCGTCGGCCCGTTCGCGTTCGGCGCGCTCCACGACTGGACGGGGGGCTGGACCGTCCCGCTCCTCTCGCTCGTCCTCGTCCTCGTCGCGAAGGTGGCCGTCGGCCTCCCCGCCGCCCGCGACGGCCACGTCACGCTCCCCTCCCACCCATGACCGCATCCGGACCGGCATCGTCGCCGGCACCCTCGGTGCGCTCGGCCACGTCCTCGGCGCCGCGCTCGTCGCGCTCAGCGGCGGCGTATGGGGCGTGATCTACGGGTGGCTCGTCGCGTTGCCCTGGGTGTGGACAGGCCGTGGACAAAAGGGTCGGGACCGCTGGCCGTCCGCCCCTACCTTCACGGTCCGTTGACTCACCACGCAGCGAGTCCTCGCACGGAGCCACGGCTCTCGGCGGGGCGCGAGAGGGAACACCGGTGATCTGACCTCGGGACCCCGAGGCGGAGACTCCGGGGCTGTGCCCGCAACTGTCAGCGACGCGTCGGCGGCCCCGACGACATCGGCGACCACTGGCTTCGGCTGGGAAGGGCGCGGATGAGGAGCCGCCTCCCAGAGACCTCTGGGCCGTCGTGAGCCAGGAGACCTGCTCGCCGCGTTGCTTTCCACCTCCGGGACCAGAGGGTCGGACTGCGACGGTGCCGTCGCCGGCCCCGCCCACCTCGGCCCGCCGCCGAACCCCCGGGGCCCTCGCCGCCGCCGCCTGCACGCCCGAACCCGCGCCAGGGGTCGGGCTTTTTTGTGCCCGGCTCCCAACGCGGGAGGCACCGTGGCCGGTGCCCCGTCTGCGTCCCGGTCCCCCGACCCGGACCATGCAGACCACCTACACCCTCGGCGACCGCACGTTCGTCCTCGACGGCGACAAGGCCGAGGCCGCCCTCGCCGACAAGCGCGTCATCAACGGGCGCGAGACGCTCGCGTTCAACCTCCTCCCGCTGAAGTACGCCTGGGCCTACGACCTCTACCGGACGATGAAGGCCAACCACTGGGAGCCCGAGGACGTCCCGATGCATAAGGACGCGGCCCAGTGGCGCGGCGACGACCTCTCCGACGTGGACCGCTGGATCATCCGGATGGCGATGGGCTACTTCTCGGCGGCCGAGGGGATCGTCGGCGACAACATCCTCCACGTCGTCCGCGAGCTCGTAACCGCCTCCGAGCTCAAGCTCGTCCTCGGCCGGCACGCCCACGAGGAGAACATCCACGCCGACTCGCTCCTCTACATGATCTCGTCGCTCGGGGTCAACCCGCACGAGTGCGAGGCCATGTTCGAGGACGTCGACACGATCCGCGAGAAGAACGCCTTCATCACGCGCGTCTCGCACGCGCTCCGCCGGGACCTCGACCTCACCCGGCTCGAGAACCAGCAGCTCCTCGCCAAGAACCTGTTCGTGTTCGGGCAGTGCATGGAGGGGACCCAGTTCTACGGGCTCTTCGGGATGGTGCTCAGCCTGTACCGCCAGGGCAAGTTCCCCGGGATCGGGCAGATGTTCCGGTACACGCTCCGCGACGAGTCGAACCACATCGAGGTGTTCCGGAAGCTGCTCTTGGAGCTCTGCGCCGAGAACCCGGACGTCTGGACCGAGAGCTTCCGCGCCGAGCTGTCCAACCTCATGGCCGAGGCGGTCCGACTGGAGGAGGCCTTTATCCGCGACTGCCTGCCGGTTGCCGGCGTGGGCCTGAGCGCCGACGAGTTCGTGGGCTACGTCCGCTACATCTCGAACCGGCGGATGAAGAGCCTCGGGCTCGCCCCGCTGTTCCCCGGCCAAACGAACCCGCTCCCGTGGCTGGCCGAGCTCATGGACATCCAGAAGGTGCAGAACTTCTTCGAGGGCCGGGTCACGGAGTACCGGAAGGCCTCCGCCCTCGCGCCCGTCGACGACGACGAGTTGTAGGCCGATGCGTGACGAGTGATTCGTGAGGGCGCACGACGCCAGACCTCACCGCTCACGGCTCTCACCGCCAGTCACGCACCACGGATCACGCATCACGATTCCCACTCTCCCCCCGACCCGCCATGTGGACCCCGACCTCCGACCTCGTCCGCGACCTCGACCTCACGCGCGCCGCGCTCCTCCCACCCGCCGACCGCCCGGCCCTCGACGCCGACGCGCTGGTCGCCGATCTAGACGATGACACCGACCGGCTCCTGTTCGTCCGTGACGACGGCGCCGACGCCCGGCTCGAACCGGCCCGGCTCGCCACGCTCGTCGCCGAGGCCGCCGCGACGGCCCGCCTCGCCGCTGGCCAGTCCGCTGATTTCGACGCCCTCGCCCCGTTCGTCCGCCGCGTCGTGGCCGACGTGCTCGCTCGGCTGGCGGCGTTGCCGTCGGACGCCCGGCCGTCGTTCGCCGACGTCGTCGCGCTCGCCGAGGCCGAGCTCCTGGCAGCCGGCGCCGTCGACGTCGCGAAGGCGCTCGTGATGCACCGGGCGCAGGAGGTGGCACCCGCGATCCCGGTCCCGGCCGAGGGCGCGCTCCAGCTCATCCGCCGGGGCGGACAGGTCGTGGCGTGGAACGCGGCGAAGATCGAGACGGCCGTCCGGAAGGCGTTCCTCTCGCGCGGGCTCGACTCGGCCCCGGCCGAGGGCGTCGCCCGACGCGTGACGGAGCGGGCGGCGGCGCTCGGCCTCAGCTACGTCCCCATCGAGACGGTCCAGGACCTCGTCCAGGAGGACCTCCTGCTGGCGGGCCACACGCGCGTGGCCGAGGCCTACATCACCTACCGCGCCGAGCGGGCCGTCTACCGCGTGACGCAGGAGTCCGCCGAGGCGGACCAGGCCGCGCTCGTCGAGATCACTGAGGCGGACGGCTCCTCGACGCTCTGGGACGGAGAGGAGCTGAGGGAGCGGATCCGGATCGCCTCGGTCGGCCTCGACCTGTGCCTGACGGACGCCGAGATCGAGCGCCACCTCCGCCGGAGCGTCGCCCACGGCATCTCGCGGGTCGACCTCCAGACGACCATCGTCCTCAACGCCAAATCGTTGCTCGAGCGCGACGCCGACTTCGCCCGGTTCGCCGCGCGCGTCCTCCTCGGCTACGTCTACCAAGAGACGATCGGGTGGAGCCTGGAGCGCGACGGGCTCGCCGGGCTCAAGGCGTGCCACGAGCGGGCGTTCGAGGCCTACCTCCGCCGCGCCGTCGAGATCGAGCGCCTGAGCCCGCGGCTCCTCGACTACGACCTCGACAAGCTGGCGGCCGCGCTCGACCCGATGGCCGACCTCGACCTCGACTACCTCGGCGCGCAGACGCTCTACGACCGCTACCTCCTCGTCGACAAGACCGGCGACGCGCCGAGGCGGTTGGAGGCGCCCCAGTTCTTCTGGATGCGAGTCGCGATGGGGCTCATGCTGGACGAGGGCGGCGACCGCGAGGCGCGGGCCCTTGAGCTCTACGGGCTCTACAAGGACCGACGGTTCTGCTCGTCCACGCCGACCCTCTTCAACGCGGGCACGCCGCACTCGCAGCTCTCGTCGTGCTACCTGTACAAAGTGGATGACTCCATCGAGTCGATCATGTACCGGGGCATCGCCGAGAACGCGTTCCTCTCGAAGTGGGCCGGCGGGCTCGGCGGGTCGTGGACGGCCGTGCGCGGGACGGGCAGCCACATCAAGGGGACGAACGGCGAGAGCCAGGGCGTCGTCCCGTTCCTTAAGCTCCACAACGACCAGCTCGTCGCCGTGAACCAGGGCGGCAAGCGGGCCGGCTCGGGGTGCGCCTACCTTGAGGTCTGGCACAACGACGTCTTCGACTTCCTCGAACTCCGCCGGAACACGGGCGACGAGCGGCGCCGGACGCACGACCTCAACACGGCGTGCTGGATCCCGGACCTGTTCATGCAGCGGATGGAGGCCCGCGAGCCGTGGACGCTCTTCCGCGCTAGCGACGTGGCCGACCTCCACGACCTCTACGGCGACGCGTTCCGCCAGCGGTACGAGCACTACGAGGCGCTCGCCGAGGCCGGCGAGATCTGGGGCCGCCAGGTCCCGGCGCTCGACCTCTGGAAGGAGATGCTCCGGATGCTGTTCGAGACGGGCCACCCGTGGATGACGTTCAAGGACCCGTGCAACGTCCGGAGCCCGCAGGACCACGCCGGCGTCGTCCACTCGTCGAACCTCTGCACCGAGATCACGCTCAACACGAGCGCCGACGAGACGGCCGTGTGCAACCTTGGCTCGGTCGTCCTCGACCGGCACCTCACGCCGGACGGCGAGCTCGACCACCCTCGCCTCCGCGAGACGGTCCGCGTGGCGGTCCGGGCGCTCGACAACGTGATCGGGCTCAACTTCTACCCCACCGACGCCGCGCGCCGGGCCAACATGCGCCACCGGCCGGTCGGCCTCGGCGTGATGGGGCTCCAGTACGCGCTCTACGAGCGGGGCGTCGCCTTCGGCTCCGACGAGGCCGTCCAGTTCTCGGACGAGATGATGGAGGCCGTCGCCTACTACGCCTACGAGGCCTCGTCCGACCTCGCCGCCGAGCGGGGGACGTACGAGAGCTACGCCGGCTCGAAGTGGGACCGCGGGCTGCTCCCGCCCGACACGCTCGACCTTCTCGAAGACGAGCGCGGCGAGGCCGTCGAGGTCGAGCGCGGCGGGCAGATGGATTGGGAGCCGCTCCGCGCGAAGATCGCGACCCAGGGGATGCGGAACTCGAACGTCCTCGCGATCGCCCCGACGGCGACCATCTCGAACATCACCGGTACGTCGCCCTGCATCGAGCCGCTCTACAAGAACCTCTACGTCAAGTCCAACCTCTCGGGCGACTTCGTGGTCCTCAACCCGTACCTCGTCCGCGACCTCAAGGCCGAGGGGCTGTGGGACGCCGAGATGGCCGCCCAACTCAAGTACTTCGACGGCGACCTCGGCCAGATCGAAGGCATCCCGTCGGAGCTCCGCGAGCGGTACAAGACGGCGTTCCAGATCGAGACGCGGGCGCTCGTCGACGCGGCGGCGCGGCGGCAGAAGTGGATCGACCAGAGCCAGTCGCTCAACCTGGTCCTCGCCGAGCCCGACATGAAGGCGCTCAGCCACACGTACCGCCACGCCTGGCGGGCCGGGCTCAAGACGACGTACTACCTCCGGACGCTCGGGGCCTCGCAGATCGAGAAGGCGACCGTCACCATGCCCGCCTCGGCGCAGGCCGAGCCGTCCCCCGAGGCGGTCGCGGCGGCCCAGGCGTGCAGCATCGACGCGATGATCAACGGGACCGAGTGCGAGGCGTGCCAGTGAGCGCTGCCAGCCCGGCGGGCGACGCCCGTCCCGCTGAAGAGACGCGGATGGTGTTCACGGTCTTCCCCGGCGACACCAACCACTACCACACCCTCTTCGGCGGGACGGCGATGGCGTGGATGGACCAGGCCGCGTTCATCTGCGCGACGCGGTGGGCGCGGCGGAAGGTGGTCACGGTCCACACGAGCGAGATCAGCTTCGAGCACGCCGTGCCCGAGGGCTCCATCGTCGAGCTGGTGGCGGTTGTCGTCAAGACCGGCCGGAGCTCGATGACGGTCCGCGTCGAGATGTTCGTCGAGCCGATGGACCGGGAGGACCGGCTCCTCGCGACGTCAGGGGAGTTCGTGATGGTCGCGCTCGACAGCCTCGGCCAGTCGGCCGCCGTCGCGCCGCTGGCGGAGGTGGCCGGCGAGACGTGAGTCAGTATCGTCCGGCCATGCGCATGGTCGCCCTCGCCGCCCTCGTCCTCGTCGGTTGCGCGCCCCGCCTCGGGGCGCCGGACGGGACGCCACCGGCCTACGTCCTCGGCACGTTCGAGGACGACTACGGGAGCAGCTACGAGGTCACCGAGGAGACGTGGGAGCACGTCGGCTACGCCCGCTACCACGTCGTCCGGTGGCGGCCCGAGGCGGACTACCTCGTCGCGCGAAACCACACGACCAACCCGGCCGATGGCGGGCTCTGGACCCGGATCGACTGGGTCCGCCTCGACGGGATGGCGCCGTACGAATGGGCGTTCTGCCTCAGCGCCTTTGACGCCCCGACGGCCGCGGCGGCCGAGTCGACGCGGGTGGCACGGCCGGGGACGCCCCGGACGGGCTGCAACGGGCACCCGTTCTCCCGGATGCGGAAAACGGCTCTGGAGAGTGAGTGACTACCTGTTCGTGTCCCGAAGACGACGAATGATAGTAGGCGCCGTTATCAGCCCTCCGCTCCCTGCGACGGCTCAGGCGGCCACGCGCCGGAGCCCCTTCCCGGCCGGGAGGTGGAACCCGACGTGGCTCGTGACCACGCCCCACACGACGAGGTCCTGCCCGTCGTTGAGCTCGATCGGCTCGTGGTCCGGGTTCGCCGCGAGGAGCACCACCCGGTCGCCGCGCCGGACGGACCGCTTGACCGTGCGCTCGCCGTCGACGGCGGCCACGACGACCATCCCCGACCCGGGCTCGATGGCCCGGTCGACGACGAGGACGTCGCCGTCGCGGATCCCCTCGTCCCGCATCGACCACCCCTCGGCCCGGCAGAAGAACACGCTCGGGGACGAGGCCCCGAGGAGGTCGCGGAGGTCGAGCTCGCCCTCGGCGTAGTCGTCGGCCGGGCTGGGGAACCCGGCGGCGACGGCCGAGGCGAAGAACGGGAGCCACGGGCCGGGCGGGAGGTCGGCCGCCGTGCCGATGACGGTGACGCGGCCGGAGGACGGGGCCGGGGTCGTGAGCGTGAGGGGCATGGGGTGGGGAGCGAGGCCGCCCTGACGGCCCCAAGGACGGCCGGGAGCGGTGACACCCGTCCCGTCATGGCCCCCCTCGCGCGCCAGACCGCCCCGTGACGCGTCCGGGGCCCTCGGGCGGCGAGGAGTCGGCCTGAACCCCGGCCGCCGTGGAGGCGACGCCAGCGGGCGCGGCGGGGCTCGGACGCCGTGGGGGTCGGCGTCGCCGATCGAGGACGGCCAGTGGGGCCGGCCGAAAGTTGCCGCGGAATCCGAGGGGGCACACGCCCCCCAAACCGGTCGAGACGCTCTGTTTCACCCCTGGGGGGTCTTCCTGACGGGACCGTCCCGTCGCCGGCCGCGCCCCACGCGGTCGGTCCCCACCCCCGGCGGGCCCGTCGCCCGCCCCGCCTGCGCCGAGGGGCGCACGCCATGACCCACCCACCCAACCCGGCCGACGTACGCCCGGCCGACACCTCGGCCGACGCGCCGCCCGCCGGCCCGTCCGTCGTCCCGCTCCTCCGGCTCCGGGACCGCGACCGCCGGGCGATCCCGCCCGAGGCCTGCCTCCTCGGCCCCCGGTGCCTCGTGTGCCGGTGGCGACGCGAGGGGCTCGTCCCCCCGGCCGCCCGCTGACCGTCGGCCGACCCGCCCGCGCTGTGGAGCGCGGGCCCGCCGCCGACCCCGGCGGCATCCCCCACCGCACGCGCCCGCCCAGACTCGCCGGGTGGGGTGCGCGCGGCGAACACACCGGCCCGAGAGGGCCATCACCTCCATGTCCTTCTGCATCTCCAACTACTGCCCCGGCTGCAACGAGTATCTCGGGTGCCGCTGCGGTCAGATCGAGGCGGCCTACGAGGCCCGCCGCGACGCGTCCTACCAAGCCGGCTACGAGGCGTGCCTCGCCGACTCCTACGACGAGCGCCCGATGACCGTCTGGATCTACCGGTCCGGCACTCGGCACACGGTCGAGACCGGGCCCGACGGCCGGCGCCGGGTCGTCCGCCACATGGTCCCGGTGTACTTCGCCGAGCTCACGTGGCGGCGGTACAACCGGACCGAGGCGGCCTACCGGGCCTGGTTCGAGCGGGCCTACGGGCACGACCTCGGCGAGTACCTCGCCGGCTACGACGACGCCGGGGCCGGGCTCCCGAGCGCGGTCGACGACCCCGAGCGGCACCGGCTCTGCGTCGAGGCCCTCGACGTCTACGCGCCCGCGCCCGACCTCTACGACGAGCGGCTCGGCCCGTGGCCGGTGCTGTCCGAGGTCAGTGACTGGCTGCCGTTCTAGCCCATCGGTGTAGCCACCCCCGCGGCGACCGCCGCGACGGGCCACGGCCCGGGACCTGCGGGTCCGAACACACGACGCCCCGCCCGGGAGACCGGAGCGGGGCGTCGCCATGTCTGGCCGGTCGGCAAAGCCGTCGGTCCAGATCGCCGAGCCGGGAGGGGCCCGGCCGGCTTCATGGCGCCAGCGCTCTTCCACAGCGCGGCGCCTCAACCACGACAGGGGATGAGGTCCCCACGTCATGTCGAACACCCACGATACCACCCACGCCGTCCGCTCCCAGCACGGCACGCACACCCCGCCCGACGAGGCCCGCGCGGCCGAGGTCGCCGCCCAGGCCGGCCGCTGGCTCGCCTTCGCGACCGAGAGGACCCGGATGTGCCCCGAGACGCTCCTCGCGAAGGCGCTCACGTCGGCCACGTTCAGCACGCTCCACCGGGCGTCGTCGCTCGCCGTCCCGTCGAAGCTCGCCGGCACTTCGAAGCACCAGCGCGCGCTGTGGGCCCTCGTCCGGGACCCGGCCGAGCCGTGGGCCCCGCTCGCGCTCGACGTCTCGGCCGACGGGATCACCGCGGCCCTCGACGACGAGGCCCTCGGCGAGATCCAGTCGAAGCACGCCGGTTGGGTCCGCCCACTCGTCCCCTTCGGCCTCACGGTCCACCTCGCCCGCGTGACGGGGAGCGAGACCGAGGGCTACCGGCTCGGGTGCAACGTCGTCCTCGGCCACGTCGGCGAGGCGCTCGACCGGCTCCTCGACGCGCTCGGAGAGACGGGCGGGCCGACGGGCGACGGCGCGGCGTTCGCCGAGCCCGAGCCGCCGACCAGTCCGCTCCGGCTCGTCGTCCGGCCCGAGGCCGACGTCCTCCGACCGGGCTACGACGCCCAGGACGTCGTGCTCTACCGGCGGATCGACGGGACGGCCCGGGCCTCCGTCGCCCACGTCCCGAGGCACTCGCCGACCGGCATCGAGTGGGGCTACTGCGGAAGCGGCCCGGCCGACCTCGCCCGGTCCGTCCTCCTCGCGCTGACCGACGAGGCCACGGCCGAGCGGCTCTACCAACGGTTCAAGGCCGACGTCGTCGCCCGGATCCCGCACCCCGGCGGCGTCCTCCGCGCGGCCGACGTCCGGGCCTGGGTCGCCGCCCAGACCGATCGCCCGACGGCCGCCTAGCTCCCACCCCATCCACCGACCGAGAGGCGGGCGCGGCCCCCGCGGGGCGCCGGCCTCTCTCCATTCCAGCCATTCTCATGACCAATCACCACACCCCAAACCCGCTCGCGCTCGGGCTCACGACGCCCGTCCTCTCCGCCGCCCAGCAGGCCGCCAGACCCGACCGCCAGACCCGCCTCGACGCCGCGAAGGCCGTCCTCGCCCGAGGGCTCGCCGGCGTCCGCGACGACCCCGCCGCGCTCGCGGCCTACCTCGCCTTCCGCGCCCGCTTCCACGACTACAGCCCGAGGAACACGCTCCTCATCTGGATGCAGCGCCCGACGGCCCGGCACTGCATGGGCTTCCGGGCGTGGACGAGACACGGACGCCGAGTGCGAAAGGGCGAGCGGGGGATCACGGTCCTCGCCCCGATCCTCCGCCGCCCCACCGCCGACGAGGTCTCGGCGGGTCACGACCCGGAGGAGCGGGTGCCAACCGGCTTCCGGACGACGACGACGTTCGACTACGAGCAGACGGAGGCCGTGGCCGACGACGCCCTCGTCTACACGCCTCCGATCCCGCGTCTCGAAGCGGACGGACCCGACGGGCTCCTCGCGAGGCTCGAGGCCGTGGCCCGGGCGATCGGCTGCTCGGTCCACTACACCTCGCTCGGGTACGCGGACGGGTGGTACCGGGAGGCCGACCGGACGCTCTGTGTCCGGGCCACCCTGAGCGGGGCCGATCGGTGCTCGGTCCTGTGCCACGAGCTGGCCCACGCCGTCGCCCACACGGGCGACCGGGAGACGTCGCGGGCCTCGAAGGAGCTCCAGGCCGAGGGCGCGGCCTACGTCGCGCTCGCGGCGCTCGGGCTCGACACGGCCCGCGCCTCGCTCCCCTACCTGAAGGGGTGGGGCGACGACGAGCGGATGGCCGCGGAGCTCGACGCCATCGACCGGATCGCCGGCCGGCTCCTCGCGCTCGTCGACGACGCGGCCGAGGTCGCCAGCTAGGACTCCCCACGCCGGGCGCGCTGCCCGGCATCCCCCACG
>CAXRFJ010000059.1:0-4827 GCA_964229475.1 Rubrivirga sp. | reverse complement strand
AGAAGGCCCGCGTCGAGGACGCGCTCCACGCCACCCGCGCGGCGGTCGAGGAGGGCATCGTCCCCGGCGGCGGCGTCGCGCTCGTCCGCGCGCTCTCGGCCCTCGACGGGTTCGAGGCCGCCAACGCGGACCAGAACATCGGCGTCAACATCGTACGCCGCGCGCTCGAGGAGCCGCTCCGCCAGATCGTCAACAACGCCGGGCTCGAGGGCTCGGTCGTGGTCCAGAAGGTCAAGGACGGCGAGGCCGACTTCGGCTTCAACGCCCGGACCGAGGAGTACGGCAACCTCCTGAGCATGGGCGTCGTCGACCCGACCAAGGTCACGCGCACGGCGCTCGAGAACGCCGCCTCGGTGGCCGGCCTGCTCCTCACGACCCAGACGGTCGTCGTGGACAAGCCGGAGCCGGAGCCGGCCATGCCCGCCGGCGGCGGCATGGGTGGCATGGGCGGCGGCCTGGCCTTCTCAGCCAGCCGGCACCGCCCGCCTCGGCCTCCCCGCGGAGCCGCCGAGGCGGGCCCCGCCACGGGGCGGCTCCCTTCGGGGGGCCGCCCTTTTTGGTGTCTTGCGCCATGCCCCGCCTCCTGCTGCCCCTCCTCGTCCTCGCCGTGGCCGGCTGCCAGGCGCCCCGCCTCGGCCCCGGCGACCGCCTCGACGGCGCGCTCGCCGAGGGCGACACACACACCGACGACGACTACGTGGTGGACGCGATCCCGGTCCGCCTCGCCGCCGGCTCGCCGCTGGCGGTCCTCGTGCGGGCGGAGGCGTTCGACCCGTTCCTCGTGATCGCCGACGGGGACGCCCGCCTCGGGCAGTCGACCGGCCGGGACGGGCGCGCGGCGTGCCTCGTCGTGGAGGCGCCGGACGGGCGCGCGCTCGACCTCTACGTGTCGAGCGGCTACGGGAGCGGCCTCGCCTACGGCGAGTACGCCGTGGAGGTGGCGGAGCCGACGGCCGAACTCCGGGACGCGAACCTGTGCCTGGAGACCACCCGCCCGAGCGAGCCCGCCGACGGCTGACCGCGCCCTCATCCTTCACGCGAACTCCCGCGCCCCGCGCCCACCCTGGACGGCCGATGGCCGTTCGCCCCTCATGCGCTGGATGATCCCGTTCGCCCTCCTCGCCGGCTGCGCCCTCCCGCCGCCCGAGGCGGCCGGGCCCGGCCCGGCGGGTCCCCGCGAGTCGCCCGACCTCGGGCCGCTGGCGGAGCGGGTCCACGACCGCGCCAACGACGCGCGCCGGCGGGCCGGCGAGGCGCCCCTCCGGTGGTCCGACGCCCTCGCGGGCGTCGCCCGGAACCACAGCCGCGACATGGCGCGACGGGGCTACTTCGACCACGCCTCGCCGGAGGGCGCCACCGCCCAGGACCGCGCGCGGGCGCGCGGCGTCGACTGCCGCGTCGATCTGGGGGGCGGCCGGTCGCGGGTCGGCGTCTCGGAGAACCTGTACCAGGGTTGGCGCTACGGCCGCGTCTGGACCCGCCAGTCGGCCGAGGGCACCACCCGGACGTACGAGTGGCTGCGGCCCGACGAGATCGCTCGCGCGACGGTCGACGGGTGGCTCGGCAGCCCGGGCCACCGCCGCACCCTCCTCGACCGCGTCGCGACGGCCCACGGGATCGGCGTCGCGACCGACCGCGACGACCGCGTCTACGTCACCCAGGTTCTATGCTGACCGTCTCTCCCCGCACCGTCTCGCGCGTCGCCTGGGGCGTCCTCGGGTACACCGTCCTCGTGATCCTGTGGGGCGCGTTCGTCCGCGCGTCGGGCTCCGGCGCCGGGTGCGGCGACCACTGGCCCCTCTGCAACGGCGAGGTGGTCCCGACGGCGCCCGCGCTCAGCACGATGATCGAGTTCGGCCACCGCATCACGAGCGCCCTGGCCGGATTCGCCGCGATCGGGCTCGTGCTCGTCGCGTTCCGCGGGACGCCGAAGGGCTCCGCGGTCCGGAAGGCGGCCGTGGCGTCGCTCGCGTTCATGGTCACGGAGGGCGCGATCGGCGCGGGGCTCGTCCTGTTCGAGTACGTCGCCTACAACCCGTCGATCGGCCGCGCGGTGTGGATGGCGGCCCACCTCGCGAACACGTTCCTCCTGCTCGGCGCGCTCACCCTCACCGCCTGGTGGTCGGAGGGCGCCGACGTGCCCCGCCTCGGGCTCCGCGCCGCCGTGGGCTGGGTGGGGGCGGCGCTGCTGGCGACGCTTGTCCTCGGCGCCGGCGGCGCCGTCACGGCGCTCGGCGACACGCTCGTGATCGGCGGCGGGCTCGACCCGTCGGCGGACCCGATCGTCGCGGCGCTCCTCGGCGCCCGCGTGTTCCACCCGACGATGGCGTTCGTGACGCTGGCGATCCTCGGGGGCGCCGTGGTCGCGACGCGGTCCGGCGGCCGGCCGGCCACGCTCGGGATGGCGATCCTGGGCGCGTTCCTCGGGCAGATGGCGCTGGGCGCGCTCAACGTCGCGCTGATGGCCCCGATCTGGCTCCAGATCGTCCACCTCCTGATCACCGACCTCATCTGGGTCGCCCTCGTCGTGTGGGCCTCCGAGACGCTGGCCGCGCCGGTGCCGGCCGAGTCCGCCGCCGTCCCCGCCTGACCGGCGGCCCCGAGCCCCCCGCGCCCGTGTGCCTCGTCGCCTTCGCCCTCGACGCCCACCCGCGGCACCGGCTGGTGCTCATGGGCAACCGCGACGAGGCGTTCGCCCGTCCGGCCGCGCCACTCGGCTGGTGGGCCGACGCGCCCGACGTCCTCGCCGGCCGGGACCTCCAAGCCGGCGGGACGTGGCTCGGCGTCACCGAGGCGGGCCGGTGGGGCGTGCTGACGAACGTCCGGGACCCGCACTCGCGCCCCAGCAGGCGCTCCCGGGGCTCCCTCGTCGCCGACTACCTCCGCCTCGGGCGCTCCGCCCGCGACTACGCCGAGGCGGTCCACGCCGAGCGCGGGGCGTACGACGGCTTCAACCTCGTCGTCGGCGACGCGGACGCGGCCTGGGTGGTCTCGACGCGCCACGACGAGATCCTGGAGCTCGGCCGCGGGGTGTACGGGCTGTCGAACGACCGGCTCGACACGCCGTGGCCGAAGGTCGTCCGCGCCCGCCAGCGGCTCCGCGACACGCTCCGCTCCGAGCCCGTCGACCCCGCCGATCTGCTGGCGCTCCTCGACGACCGCGCGGTCGCCCCGGACCCCGACCTGCCCGACACCGGCGTCGGGATCGAGTGGGAGCGGCGCCTCTCCCCCGTCCGCATCGTCGCCGACGGCTACGGCACGCGCGTGTCGACCGCGCTCGTGATCGACCGCGACGGGGCCGGGCGGATGGCCGAGCGGACGTGGCGGCCCGACGGCTCGGCCGGGCCGACCGTCGAGGCGGCTACGCGCCCGGCAGCGTCCTGCACAGGACGGCGGCGAACGCCCGCCCGGCAGCGGTCCCGATGAGCGACGCGCGGGCCGTGACCTCCGACATCGAATCGAGCCACCGGCCGTCGGTGTCGTCGGGCGCCGCGATCCAGCCCGTCTGGCGCTCCCACTCGGCCTCGTCGGCCTGCTGCCACACGATCCACAGCGCGAGCGCGGCGAACAGGACGAGCAGCCCGAGGCTCGGGTCGGCGTCGATCCACCCCGCGATGGCGAGGAACAGGGCCACGGCCCCGACCGACGCCGCGGCCTGCATCGCGACCGTGAGCGCGACCCACAGCGGCACGCTCACCGCCCACCCCGGGACGAACCCGAACGCGAGGTGCTGCACGACGCGGGCGGCCCAGGTCGAGAGCAGGAACAGCGGGAGCGCGATGAGGCCGAGGATCATCCGTCCATCAACTCGGCCTTGAACCGCTCGGCGAGCGCGTCGGCAGCCTCGGGCGTGCCGGCCTCGGTGTAGACGCGGAGGATCGGCTCGGTGTTGGACTTGCGGACGTGGGCCCAGCCCTCGTCGAGATCCACCTTGACGCCGTCGACCGTCGAGGCGCGGCCCTCGTACTTCCGGGCGAGCGCCGCGAGCAGCGCGTCGGCGTCGAGGTCGTCGCTGAGCGGCAGCTTGTGCTTGGCGATGGCGTAGGCCGGGTACGCGGCGCGGAGGTCGCTCAGCGACCGGCCGGTCTCGGCGAGGTGCTGGAGCACGAGCGCGACGCCCACGAGCGCGTCGCGGCCGTAGTGGAGGTCCGGCAGGATCACCCCGCCGTTGCCCTCGCCCCCGATCACGGCGCCGGCCTCCTGCATCGCCCGCACGACGTGGATCTCGCCGACGGCCGACCGCACGACCTCCTGTCCGTGGCGCCTCGCCACGTCCTCGATCGCGCGGCTGGACGACAGGTTCGTCCCCACCGGGCCGCTCTTTTTGCCGAGCAGGAAGTCGGCCGCGGCGACCTGGGTCAGCTCCTCGCCAAAAAAGCGCCCGCCGTCCTCAACGAACGCCAGCCGGTCGGCGTCCGGGTCCACGACGACGCCGAGGTCGGCGCCGGTCTCGGCGACGCGGCTCGTGATGGCCTCCAGGTGCGCCGGGAGCGGCTCGGGGTTGTGGGCGAAGCGGCCCGTCACGTCGGCGTTGAGCACCTCGACATCCTCGACCCCGAGCGCCTCCAGCATCGCGGGGATGGCGAACGCGCCGACCGAGTTGATCCCGTCGACCACCACCTTGAACCCGCGCCGGCGGATCGCGTCGGGGTCGACGTACGGCAGCTCGAGGATCTTCTCGACGTGGTACGGGAGGAGGTCGTCGGTCTCGTAGCCGCCGAGGTCCTCGTAGCCGACGGTGTGCGCCGAGGCGTCCTCGTCGGCGAGCGCGAGGACCTCGGCGCCGTCGTCGGGGCCGAGGACCTCGCCGTGGCGGGCGAGGAGCTT
>CAXRFJ010000058.1:0-2161 GCA_964229475.1 Rubrivirga sp. | reverse complement strand
CGCGAGCGGGCAGGCCCTCGACCCGTCGCGGATCGACCGGGGCGGGCACTTTGTCTATCGCGTGGCGACCCCCGACGGGTCTTACGCGCCGATCGCCCCGCGGGGGACCGCGCAGTCGGTCGCCCGGGAGTGGAAGGAGGTCCTCCTCGAGGGCATCCGCAACGACAAGGCCCGGCCGACGGTGCACGCGCGGAACCTGTATCACATCTCGGCGGCGATGTGGGACGCGTGGGCGGCCTACGACGCGACGGCGACGCCGGACCTGCTGGGCCGGCCGCTCGGCGGCGCGGCGTGCGTCGCGGAGGTGGCCCCGGTCTCGGACCGTCAGGCGGCCCGCGAGGAGGCCATCAGCTACGCCGCGCACCGCGTCCTCCACCACCGGTTCCGCAACTCGCCCGGCGCGCTCCTCACGCTGCCCGCGTTCGACTCGCTGCTCGTCCGCCTCGGCTACGACCTGGCGCTGGCCACGCCTGGCGGGCCAGCGCCCCCCGCGGGCAGCCCCGCCGCGCTCGGCCTCGCCGTCGCCGACTGCGTGATCGCGTACGGGCGGAGCGACGGGGCGCGCGAGGCGCAGGGCTACGAGGCCGAGGGCTACCACGCCGTCAACCCGCCGCTCCTGCCGTCGGAGCCCGGCAACCCGGACATCGTCGACATGAACCGGTGGCAGCCGCTCCAGTTCGACGTGTTCATCGACCAGTCGGGCAACGAGATCCCGGGCGGGGCGCCGCCGTTCGTCGGGCCGGAGTGGGGCGCCGTGAAGGGCTTCGCGCTCGACCCCGGCGAGGCGACCGTCCACGAGCGCGACGGGCAGACCTACGTCCTCCACGCCGATCCCGGCCCGCCGCCCCAGTGGCAGGCCGACGGCGGCGGCGACACCGACGTCTACCAGTGGACCTTCTCGCACGTCGCCCTCTGGTCCGGTCAGCTCGACCCGGCCGACGGCGTGCTGTGGGACATCTCGCCCGGCACGCTCGGCAACCTCGCGCGCTTCCCCGAGACGCGCGACGAGATCCGCGCCTTCTACCGTCGGGCGGGGGAGGGGGAGAACGGCGCCGGCTGGGCCGTCAACCCGGTCACGGGCCAGCCCTACGAGCCGAACGTCGTCCCCCGCGGCGACTACACGCGCGTGCTCGCCGAGTTCTGGGCCGACGGGCCGGACTCCGAGACGCCCCCGGGGCACTGGTTCACGATCCTCAACACGGTCAACGACAGCCCCCTCCTCGAGCGCCGCTGGCGGGGCGAGGGGCCCGAGCTCGACCGGCTCGAGTGGGACGTCAAGACGTACTTCGCGCTGGGCGGCGCGGTCCACGACGCGGCCGTGACGGCGTGGGGGCTCAAGGGCTGGTACGACTACGTCCGCCCGATCTCGGCGCTCCGCGCCATGGCCGCGCTCGGGCAGAGCTCGAACCCGGAGGCGCCGGACTACCACCCCGGAGGGATCCCGCTCGTCGCGGGCCACATCCAGCGGATCCTCGTCGGCGACCCCCTCGCGGGGCCGGACGGCGAGCACGTCGGCGAGATCAAGGTCTGGGCCTGGCGCGGGCCGGACGAGATCGACGACCCGGACGTGGACGAGGCCGGCGTCGGGTGGGTCCGGGCCGCCGAGTGGTGGCCGTACCAGCGGCCGACGTTCGTGACGCCGCCGTTCGCGGGCTACGTCTCGGGCCACTCGACGTTCTCGCGCGCCGCCGCCGAGGTCCTGACGATCGCGACGGGCAGCGCGTTTTTCCCGGGCGGGCTGGGCGAGTTCGAGGCGCCGCGCAACGCGTTCCTCGTGTTCGAGGAGGGCCCGAGCGTCGACGTCACGCTCCAGTGGGCGACGTACCGCGACGCGGCCGACCAGTGCAGCCTCTCGCGGATCTGGGGCGGCATCCACCCGCCGGCCGACGACCTCCCGGGCCGCCGGATGGGCGCCGTGATCGGCGTCGAGGCCGCCGAGCTGGCTGAGCGCTTCTTCCTCGGCACGGCGCCCGTCGCCGCCGACCCCGGGCCCGCCGCCGACGCCGCGCTCGACGTGTGGCCGTCGCCGGCCGTGGCCGGTCGGCCCCTCACGGTCCGCCTCGGGGGCGCCGCCGGCCGGGTGGCCGTCGCGGTGTTCGACGCCCGCGGCCGGCGCGTCGCCGAGGCCGAGGGCGTCGCCGGCCGCGCCCTCGCGGTCCCC
>CAXRFJ010000057.1:0-2414 GCA_964229475.1 Rubrivirga sp. | reverse complement strand
GCGGCGGCCGCCGCCGCCCCGATCCTCCACCTCCGACCCTCTACCCGCTCAGCCAGCGGTCGATCTCGGCGCGGAACGTGGCCGCGGCGGCGGCCGGGTCGTCGGCGCAGGTCACGGCCGAGAGCACGGCGACGCCCCACGCCCCGGCGTCGAGGCAGGGCCCCACGCGCTCGGGCGTGATCCCCGCGATGGCGACGACCGGGATCGAGACGGCCTCGCAGGCCGCGCGCAGCCCGTCGAGCCCCTTGACCGACGCGGGGTTCGCCTTCGACGACGTCGGGAAGACCGGGCCGAACCCGACGTAGTCGGCCCCCTCCGCCTCGGCCTCGGCGGCGCCCTCGGCCGTCGTGGCCGTGGCCCCGATCAGGAACGGGTCGCCGAGGCGGTCGGCGACGGCGCGGGCGTGGCGGACGGGGAGGTCGAGCTGGCCGAGGTGGACGCCGCTGGCGCCGGCCGCCAGCGCGAGGTCGAGGTGGTCGTCGACGAGGCACGGGACGCCCGCGTCGCGGCACACTCCGACCGTTGGGAAAAGGCCTGAGAGGAGCTCCCGGGGCCCGCCCGATTTCTGCCGGAACTGGACCGTGTCGGCCCCGCCCGCGAGGGCGGCGCGCGCGACGTCGGCGTGCGAGAGGCGCGTTTGGAGCGCGATATCGGTCAGGACGTGGAGCCGTCCGAGGCGGGGCGTCGGCATGGGGCGCGGAGGGGAGGGGAAGATCGCGTGCCCGCCCGGGGCCGACACACTGAAAGCCCCGGCGCGGCCGTAGGTTGCGGTGCCCCCCGCGCCCCTTCCCCGATGGCCGACACGCCCACGCGAGCGCTCGTCGTCGACGACGAGACCGACGTCCAGTTTCTCTTCACCCAGAAGTTCCGCCGCGAGGTCCGGAAGGGGTTGCTGGAGTTCGTCTTCGCCACGAGCGGCGAGGAGGCCCTCGAGAAGCTCCGCAGCGGCGAGGCCGCCGACGTCGTCGTGGTCCTCTCCGACATCAACATGCCGGGGATGAGCGGGCTCGACCTCCTGGCGACCATCACGAGCGAGTTCCCCGACGTCGAGGTCTACATGGTCACGGCCTACGACGACGGCCAGCTCGAGTCGACGGCGCTCCAGGGCGGCGCCCGCGGGTACCTCACCAAGCCCATCGACTTCGGCACGCTGAAGGGCGAGGTGTTCGGCCTCGAGGCGGCGTAGCGGGATCGGGCGGTCCCTGGCCTCTCCGGCCGGCGAGCGTGGTATCGTGAGGCGACGTCCCCCGCCCGATCGCCTCGGGTCCCCGCCGCATGCCTGACGCCGACGACTCGACCCCGTCCGCACCGGACGCCGGCTCCGCGAATGCCCCGGCCGGCGAGGGCTTCCCGGTCGTCGGGATCGGGGCCTCGGCGGGCGGGCTGCGGGCGTTCCAGACGTTCTTCTCGGCGCTCCCGCCGGAGCCCGGAATGGCGTTCGTCCTGGTCCAGCACCTCTCGCCGGACCACGAGAGCGCGCTGGCGCAGCTGGTCCAGACGCAGACCCGGATGTCGGTGGCGCAGGTGGACGAGCACCCGGCCGTCGAGCCCAACCGCGTCTACGTGATCCCGCCCGGGAAGCACCTCGTGCTCGAGGGCGGGCGCCTCGCGCTGGCGGAGCCCGGCCCCGGGCGCGGGCGGCCGTCCACGATCGACCACTTTTTCCGGTCGCTCGCCGAGGACGCGGGCGAGCGGGCCGTCGGCATCGTGCTGTCGGGGACGGGGAGCGACGGCGCGCTGGGGCTCAAGGCCGTCAAGGAGCGGGCGGGCCTCACGATGGCCCAGGACCCCGCCGACGCCGACTACGACGGGATGCCGCGGAGCGCCGTCGCCACCGGCCTCGTCGACGTGGTGGGCACGGCGGCCGAGCTGGCCGAGATGCTCGTCGAGGTCCGCCTCTCGGCCGGCGAGGCCGCCTTCCCGGCCGCCCCGGAGGACGACGCGGCGGCGGTCCAGGCGGTCCTCGCCCACCTCCGCCAGCGGACCGGCCACGACTTCTCGGACTACAAGCCGTCGACCATCCGGCGGCGGCTGGCGCGGCGGCTCCAGGTCAACGGCGTCGCGGCGCTCCCGGAGTACCTGGCGTTCCTACGGGCGCACCCGGCGGAGGTCGAGGCGCTCCTCCGCGACTTCCTCATCTCGGTCACGCAGTTCTTCCGCGACCCCGACGCGTTCGACGTGCTCGAGCGGGAGGTCGTGCCGGCGCTGTTCGCGGGCCGGGGCCGCGGCGACACGGTCCGCGCGTGGGTCGCCGGCTGCGCGACGGGCGAGGAGGCGTACTCCGTCGCGATGCTCCTCTGCGAGCACCGCGACGGCCTCGCCGACCCGCCCGACCTCCAGGTGTTCGCGACGGACATCGACGAGGACGCGCTCGCGACGGCCCGCGAGGGCCTCTACCCGGCGGGCGCCGGCGG
>CAXRFJ010000056.1:0-2176 GCA_964229475.1 Rubrivirga sp. | reverse complement strand
CGACGCTCTTCCGATCTGCCTCGGGGGCGAGGGCGGCGAGGGCGGGCGGCACGAGGACCGCGAGGGGCAGCGCCGCGAGCACGGCCCCGCGGACGGGGAGCGCGAGGGCCGCGGGCGGGCGGCCGAGCCGGAGCGCGGCCTCGGCCACGAGCGCGACGGCGCTCCACGCCGCGACGGGGAGCCAGAGGGCGGCGACCGACGCGCGCCCGAGGTCGGCGAGCCAGAGGAGGTCAGGCATCGGTGTCGGGGGCGTCGTCCATGCCGTCGATGAGGCGGCGGATCTCGGCCCGCTCGGCGTCGCTCAGCGTCTCGCGCTGGACGAGCGCCTGGACGAGGCTGGCCGTCGAGCCGCCGAACACCTTGTCGAGGATGCCGCCGAGCACGCTGGCCCGGACCTCCTCGGCCGGCCGGGCCGCCGTGTAGACGTAGGCCGTCCCCTCGGCCTCGTACTCGAGGTAGCCCTTCTCGGCGAGGTTCTTCATGACGGTCATGACCGTGGTGTAGGCGAGGCGGCGGCGCTCCGAGATCCGGTCGTGGACGTCGCGGGCCGTGGCGCGGCCGAGCGACCAGACCTCGCGGAGGACCTCCATCTCGGTGCCGCCGAGCGGGGTGAGGGGGTTGCGCATGGGTGTTGGGCTTGGGTCGTACTAATTATATAGTAGATGCCCGGGCGCCGCAAGAGTTGCCGTCGCGGCTCGGGGAATCCCCGCCGGCCCCCGCGCGCGCTAGCTTGGCGGCCCGCTCCCCCCGCCCCGTGCTCCGCCGCCGCCCCGACCGCACCAACGACGAGTGGCTCGCGGACCTCGCCGCCGAGGGGCCGGCGCTCGACGCGGCCCTCCGCGACCTCCGACCGGTCCTCCTCCGCGCGCTCCGCGTCACGCTGGCGCCGCGCGTCGACCGCGGCGCCGAGGCCCTCGCCGAGGACCTCGTCCAGGACGCCCTCCTCCAGGTCCGCGAGCGGGCCGACCAGTTCCGCGGCGACGCCAAGTTCACGACGTGGGCCCAGAAGGTGGCCGTCCACCTCGCCTTCAGCGAGCTCCGCCGGAAGCGCTGGGAGGACGTCCCGCTCGACGCCGTCGTGGCCGACCCGCCCTCGACGCCGGAGCCCGCCGCCGACGTCTCGATGGCCAACGCCGAGGCCGTCGCCCTCGTCCGCAAGCTCATCGCCGACGAGCTCACCGAGCGCCAGTCGACCGCGCTCACGGCGGTCCTCAACGGGATGCCGCTCGACGAGGTGGCCCGGCGGATGGACACGAACCGGAACGCGCTCTACAAGCTGCTCCACGACGCCCGCCTCAAGCTCCGCAAGGCGTTCGAGGCCCGCGGCCTCACCCCCGACGACCTCCTCGACGGCGGCGCCTAGCCCGCTCCGGTAAGCCGCCCGACGCTCCCGGCGTCTACGTTCGCCCTGACCCTCCCGCCCGCCGTCCTCCGCCTCCTCGTCGCCAAGGCGCTCGCCTCGCGGGCCGACGAGATGTCGTGCGGCGAGTGCGACGCGCGGCTCGACCGGTTCGCCGAGATGTCGCTGGCGGGCCGCGACGCGGCCGACGCGCTGCCGCTCGTCGAGGAGCACCTCGAGGGGTGCCCCGGCTGCCGCGAGGAGTTCGAGGCGCTCATGGACGTGCTCCGCGCGGCCGAGCGGGAGGGCCGGCCGTGGTGGCGCCGGCTCCTCGCGCGCCGCGGGTAGGCCCGCCGCTTCCCGTTGCCGCTTCCCGTTGGGGAACAGGGCGATGGGGCGGCGGTACGGGCCCGAACCGGCCCTCCCGCGTCTGTGGCTCACACCGATCCCTCGGGCACCCCGTCTCCGCTCGCGGACCTCGCGCTGCTCACCCTCGTCGTCGCCCACGGCACCGACGCCGACCTCGACCCCCGCGAGACCCGCGTCCTCGTCCGCCAGCTGGACCTGCTCGCGGAGGCCTTCGGCGAGGCGCCGAGTGGGGAGGACCTGAGCCACCTCGTCGAGAACGCCGTCGCGGCCTACGGCCGGATCAGCGTCGTCGGGCTCGACGACGTCGTCCTCCGCCTGCGCGACGCGCTCGACGCCGAGACGCTCGGCCGCGCCCACGCGGCGCTCGTCCGGGTCGCCGAGGCCGACGAGGTCGTCCACACGATGGAGGCCACGTTCCTCCGCCACCTCGCCCAGGCCTGGCGGCTGGACTGAGGCAGGGGGCAGGGG
>CAXRFJ010000055.1:0-37311 GCA_964229475.1 Rubrivirga sp. | reverse complement strand
GATGACCCGCCCCCTCTTCTTCCTCTGTGCCGCGCTCGTCGCGGCCCCCGCCGTCCTCGCCCAGCAGCACGGCGGCATGGACCACTCCCGGATGGACCACTCCCAGATGCAGGGCATGGACCACAGCCAGACGGCCGGGATGGACCACGACGCCCTCATGGCGCTCCACATGCGTATGATGGCCGACCCCGAGATCCACGCCGCCATGCGCGCCGACGCCGAGATGCAGGCGCTCATGGTCGACGTGATGCCGGAGATGGACCACGGCCAGATGCAGGGGATGGACCACGGTGGTATGGACCACGCGATGCCGATGGACCCCGACGCCATGATGGCCCAGATGCGCGAGCGGATGGGCGCGATGACCGAGGCCGAGCACGCCGCGTTCATGACCCGCTTCGAGGCCGCCCACCGGCGGCTGCTCGCGACCCCTGCCGTCCACATGCGCGCGATGGCCGACCCCGAACTGCGCCGGATGATGGAGGCCATGCCCGGCGGGATGCCTGGGATGGGCAACGGCTCGATGGACGGGATGGACCACTCGCAGATGGACCATTCCCAGATGCAGGGCATGGACCATCCCCAGATGGGTCAAATGTCTGACGCCGACCGTGCTGCGGGCGTCGCCCTCCAGCGCCGGAACGCGGGCGCGCCCGCCCTCAACAACGGCGACGAGCGGATCCAGGGCTCGGCCGTCGGCCCGGCCGAGTTCGCGGCGTCCGAGACGGCCGACCGGTTCCACGCCGCGCTGGCGGCCGGCGACCGCACGGCGATGGAGGCGATCCTCGCCCCCGACGCCGTCGTCCTCGAGGGGGGGCGGACCGAGTCCCGCGCCGAGTACCTCTCGCACCACTTCGCCCGCGACGCCGAGTTCCTCGCCGGCGCCTCCCCCGAGCCGCTCTACCGCCGCACCGGCGTCGCCGGTGACGCCGCGTGGGTGGCCTCGGCGCAGCGCCTCGGCGACGTGGAGATGGCCGAGCTCCTCGTCATGGAGCGGACGCCCGGCGGCTGGCGCGTCGCCGCCGTCCACTGGTCGTCGGCCCGGTAGGCCGCGCGTGGACCCCGTCCCCTTCGCCGTCGGCAGCGCAGGCGCGTTCGCGGTCGTCGCGGCCGAGCGGGCTTCCGGGTTCGGTCGCGACCGCTCGTTCTACCCCACGGTCCTCGCCGTCATCGCGGTGCTGTACGTCCTCTTCGGCGTCGAGGATGGGGTGCCCGGCGTGATCGCGGCCGAGACGGCCGTGGCCGGGGCGTTCGTGGCCGTTGCCGTCGTCGCGTTCCGCCGGAGGTCGGCCACCCTGCTGGCGGCCGGGTTCGCCGCCCACGGCGCGTTCGACCTCGTCCACCCCGCCGTGCTCCCGGCCAGCGACGCGGTCCCGACGTGGTGGACCGCGTTCTGCCTCGGCGTAGACGGGCCGCTGGCGGTGTGGGTGCTCGGGCGGTGGGGAGTGGCCCGGTGACGTCCACCCGCTCCCCGTTGCGCCCGCCTCGCGGCGGGCGCCTCCCGACGGACTACTCCCGACGGACACATCCCGGCACGGGCCGAGGCCGTCGTGTCACGGCACGTCCCCCGCTAGATCCCTGCGGCGACGGGCCCTTCGCGCTCGCGCTGCCGAGTGCCGCCCTGAGGACGGCACCACGCTACTCTCCATGGGGCGGCCCGCCCGTCCCGGCGTCGTGGGACTCCGGTGGCGCCGAGCGCTCCCGCTCCACGAGCACGGCCGCTTGGCGGACGGCCGAGGCCATCTGGGCCTTACCCTCGGTTTCCAAGTCGTCCGCGAGAGCGTGGAGGCGCCGAGCGTCTGGCACGAGCCTATCGGCAGGCGTCCAGTCGGGGTGAGGCGGCATGGGGAGGGGGGCTGCGAGGAGTTGGCTAACGGCACCGTCGGTCGCTCGGACCCCCACCTGAGCGAGATTTAAGGGTCGCGCCGCGTCCCGGGACGCCCCTCGCGAGTAGCACGGGGGTCTCGCTCGCCGACCCCTTGCCGATGGACCACGACGCCGACCCCGCCGACCTCCCCGGCCTCAAGCAGGCCGAGCTCCGCGAGGCCGCCCACGAGGGACCCCACGGCTCCCACGCCGACGGCCGCGAGAGCGCGGCCGAGACCCGTGACGCCCGCCAGCACGCCCACGAGGCGGCCGACCACGGCCCGGCCCCGAACGCCGGCGTCGACCACGCCGCCATGGGGCACGGCTCGGGTGGGGCGGCGGACCACGCACAGATGGACCACGGCACGCACAAGGGTCGCGGCTCGCACCACGACCACCACGCGATGATGGTCGAGGACTTCAAGCGCCGGTTCTGGGTCTGCCTCGGGCTCACGGTCCCCGTCCTCGCCCTCAGCCCCATGCTCCAGATGTGGGCGGGCGTCGACTGGCGGTTCCCCGGCGACGTCTGGGTTCTGACCGCGCTCGCCACCGTCATCTACGTCTACGGTGGCAGGCCCTTCCTCTCGGGCGCCCGCGACGAACTGAAAAAGCGGCGGCCGGGCATGATGACGCTCGTGGCCCTCGCCATCACGGTCGCGTTCGTCTACTCGGTCGCCGTCGTCCTCGGCCTGGAGGGGAACCTCTTCTTCTGGGAGACGGCGACCCTCATCGACCTCATGCTCGTCGGGCACTGGGTCGAGATGCGGAGCGTGATGGGGGCCAGCCGCGCGCTCGAGGAGCTCGCCCGGCTCATGCCCGACGAGGCCCACCGGCTCACGGCGTCCGGCGAGACCGAGGACGTGCCCACCTCGTCGCTCCGCCCCGGCGACCGCATCCTCGTCAAGGCGAGCGAGAAGGTGCCCGCCGACGGGACCGTCGTCGAAGGCCGGTCGGCCGTCAACCAGGCCGCGCTCACGGGCGAGTCGGTCCCCGTCGAGAAGGGCGCGGGCGACGAGCTCATCGCGGGGTCCGTCAACGGCTCGGGCGCGCTCACGGTCGAGGTCACGAAGACAGGCGCTGACGCCTACCTCAACCAGGTCGTCACGCTCGTCCGCGAGGCGCAGGCCTCGAAGTCGAAGACGCAGGACCTCGCCAACCGGGCCGCGTTCTACCTCACGGTCACGGCCATCACGGTCGGCGCGCTGACCTTCGCCGCCTGGCTCCTCTTCACCGGTGAGCCCCTCGCGTTCGCCATCGAGCGGGCGGTCACCGTCATGGTCATCGCGTGCCCCCATGCCCTCGGCCTCGCGATCCCGCTCGTCGTCGCCGTCTCCACCTCCATCAGCGCCCGGAACGGGCTCCTCGTCCGCGACCGCGCGGCCTTCGAGCGCGCGCGCGACCTCGACACGCTCGTGTTCGACAAGACGGGGACGCTGACCGAGGGCCGCTTCGGCGTGACCGAGCTCCTCCCGGCCCCGGGCGTTTCCGAGAGCGAGCTGCTCGCGACGGCCGCCGCCGTCGAGGGCGGGAGCGAGCACCCCATCGCGGCCGGCGTCGTCCGCTCGGCCCGCGACCGGAAGCTCGCGCTCCCAGAGGTCACGGGCTTCGAGGCCATGACCGGCAAGGGCGTCCGGGCTGTCGTCGGCGGGCGGACGGTCCAGGTCCTCAGTCCGGGCGCCATCGAGGACGCGGGCGTCGCCTTCCCCCGCGAGCTCCTGAGCACGGCCGGCCGCCTCGGCCGCGAGGGACAGACCGTCGTTTACGCCGTAGAGGGCGACGGTGCCGCCGCCCAGCCCCTCGGTGCCCTCGCCCTCGCCGACGTCGTCCGCCCGGAGTCGAAGGAGGCCATCGACCGGCTCCACGAGCTCGGCCTCTCGGCCGTCATGCTCACCGGCGACAAGCGGGAGGTGGCCGAGCACGTGGCCCGCCAGCTCGGGATCGACCGGGTCATCGCCGAGGTGCTCCCGGACCAGAAGAGCGCCGAGATCCAGAAGCTCCAGGCCGAGGGCCACGTCGTGGCCATGACCGGCGACGGCGTCAACGACGCGCCGGCGCTCGCGACGTCCGACGTCGGGCTGGCGGTCGGTGCGGGGACGGACGTGGCCGTCGAGACGGCCGACGTGGTGCTCGTCGAGAGCGACCCGCGCGCGGCGGTCCGCGTCATCGCCCTCGCCCGCGCGACGTACCGGAAGATGGTCCAGAACCTGTGGTGGGCCGCCGGCTACAACGTCGTCGCGATCCCGCTGGCGGCCGGCGTGCTCGCCCCGTGGGGCGTCGTCCTCAGCCCGGCGGTCGGGGCCGTGCTCATGAGCCTGTCGACGGTCGTCGTCGCCGTCAACGCCCGCCGTCTCCGCGTCGAGTGAGCCCGCACCGGCCGTTCACGCTCCTCCTCGGCGGGGGCGGCGCCCGCGGGTTCGCCCACGTCGGCGTGCTCCGGGCGCTCGAGGCCGAGGGGCTCCGACCGTCGGCGCTCGTCGGCGTCTCGATGGGCGCCGCCGTCGCCGCCGCCTACGCCCTCCGCGACGACTGGTACCGCGCCGCGCTCGCGCTCGACACCCGGGCGTTCCCGCCGCCGATGCCGCCCGGCTCCGAGCGCGAGGCGTCCGTCGTCGCCCGGCTCCGAGCGCGCCGCCTCGGGGCCGAGTTCGCGCTCCGGCTCGTGACCGGGTGGGGCGTCGGGGTCCCGGCCTACGACGCGGGCCGGGCCGCGCTCGACGCGCTCACGGCGGGCCGCGACCTCGCCGAGGCCCGGCTCCCCATCGCGGTCACCGCGACGGACCTCCGCGGCGGCGGGCGCCACGCGATCCGCCGGGGGAACGCGGCCGACGCCGTCTACGCGAGCGTCGCGCTCGCCGGGGTCCTCCCGCCGCTCGCCCTGGGCGGCCTCCTCCTCGCCGACGGGGCCTACGCGGACCCGGCCCCGGTCGACCTCGCCCGCGAGATCGGGACGGCCCTCGTCGTCGCCGTCGACGTCGGGCAGCCCGCCCCGCCCGCCCCCCTCGGGAACGGGTTCGACGCGCTCCAGCGCGCGGCCCTCATCACGAGCCGGTCCTACGCCGCCGCCCGGTTCGCCCTCGCCGACCTCACGGTCCGGCCGCGGTTCGCCCGGCCCATCCACACGCTCGACTTCGAGGCCCGCCGCGAGTGCGCGGCGGCCGGGGCGTGGGCCGTCCGCGCCGCCCGGCCCGACCTCGACCGCCTCCTGCGCTCGCCGGGGAAGACGGCCGCCTGAGGACCGAGCGGGGACGACGGCGACGGCCCGCAGGGAATGGACCGGGGGAACCCTGAACCCACCCATGAAATGAGCACCGTGCGCACAGGAGGCCGCACCTGTGAACCATTTAAGGTTCGGGCCGCGAACGCCGCGACGGCCCGCTCGTGACACCCCGGCCCGCTGATGCACACCTCACACACATCCCCTCCCCACGCCACCATGCGCACCCAGGACATCCTCTCCAAGCACCCCAACCCTTCCGACCAGCTCGACCAGATCGTCGCGCTCGTCAACAGCGCGTTCGCCTGCGAGCAGTGCTGTACGAGCTGCGCCGACGCCTGCCTCGACGAGGACGGCGACATGGACCTCCGGTACTGCATCCGGACGAACCTCGACTGCGCCGACGTCTGCGCCACGACCGGCCGCGCCCTCTCGCGCCAGACTCAGCCGAACGCGCGGCTCCTCCGCGCTCAGCTCGAGGCGTGCCGGATCGCCTGCGACGCCTGCGCCGACGAGTGCGCCAAGCACGCCGACATGCACGAGCACTGCCGCGTCTGCATGGAGTGCTGCCGCGAGTGCTCGGAGGCCTGCCAGGCGCTCCTCGACGCGATGCCGCAGGGCGCGACGGCCTAGTGCGCCCGCCCTCTGGCGCGGCCCGTCGGCGCGGCCTTGATGAGCGCCTCGACGGTCGCCGTCGCCGTCAATGCCAGACGGGTCGCCGTCTGCCGACGGCCCGTCTGGCCGGGCAGGTTCGTAGGAGGAGGTCGGACATCGGGATCGGGCACGAGGGTAAAGGCGAGTGCCCGAGGCCCATTCGTGGCCCACAGAGCCGGTTCGATGCGGCTTCACGAGTGCCTACCGAACGGCGGTCCGTTCCGAGCTGTGACAACCCCGGACGATGTGTCCAGCGCCGACCTCGGGTCGGCTTTCCCCCCACCGGCCCCCTTCGGGCTTCTCTTCTATGAACCGCACTTCCTTCTTCCTTCTCGCCCTCGCCCTCGTCGGTGCCCCGGCCCTCTCGGGCTGCGACTCGACCGACGACGACAACGAGGCCTCGTTCGAGGTCCAGCTCACCGCCCTCAACGGGAGCGGCGTCTCGGGTACGGCCGACCTCGTGATGGACGAGGACGCCGGCACGTTCTCGGTCCAGATTGAGGCCGACGGCCTCGACGCCACGGCCCACCCCCAGCACATCCACGGCGTCCCCGGCGGGACCGTCACGGCCCAGGCCACGTGCCCGACGTCGGCCGACGACGCCAACGGCGACGGGTTCGTCGACGTGCTCGAGGGGCTCCCGCGCTACGGCGGCATCCTCCTCCCGCTCGACGACGACATCTCGACGCAGGCCCAGAACGTCCCGGGCTTCCCGACCGGCGCCTCCATCGACTACTCGGCGTCGACGTCGATCTCGGCCCTGACCTCGGCCCTCGTCAAGGCCGACGCCGACCCGTCCGACCCCATCGTGACGCTCGGGGCGAACGGGACCGTCGACCTCGACAGCTACGTCGTCGTGGTCCACGGGACGACGGACACGCTGCCCTCGACGGTCGGCTCGCTCCCGGGCCTCCCGAATCAGGCCACGCTCCCGGTCGCCTGCGGCCGGATCGTTCGGGGCTAGAGCGACCTGGACTCGCCTCCGCCAGCGTCTGGCCTCGTCAGAGGGCCGGGCACTGGGGTGTCTGGGCTCGTGGCTCCGGGACGCTACTCGACCGAGACCTCGGCGGTCACGGGGCGGCCCCCGCTCGTGAGCGGCTGGTCGGGCGTCCCGGCCCCGCCGAACTCGAACCGCCCGATCTCGCCCGTGTCGTCGTGGATCATGGCGACGAGCGCCGTGCCGGACGCGCCCGCCCCGCCGAGGTCGACCGGTACCCGTTCCGTCGTCCCGTGCTGGACGAACGCTCGCCCGAGGACACGGGAGACGTCGGGTCCGCCGCCCTCGCCCACCGGGTGGACGACGAGCCACCCGTCGGAGGCGACCTTGACCGAGTCGACGACGAGGACGTCGCCGACGAGCCGGGCACCGTCAGCGAAGAGGGCCGGGGCACCGGGGACCGGGCCGGTCTTCTCCGCCGAACCGCCCTCGACCGGGGGCACGTCCGGCGGGAGGTCCGCGCTCTCGTAGTCGGAGCCCTCGAGGTCCCCGATGAGCGCCTCCATCTCGGCGATCTCGCGCCGCTGGGCCAGGATGATCTCGTCGGCCAGTCGTCGGACGCGGGGGTCGGAGATGTTGGCCCGCTCGCTCGTCAGGATGGCGAGCGAGTGGTGCGGGATCATCTGCTCCATCCACGCCACGTCGCCCACGACGGCCTGGGCCCGGAACACCCAGAGCGCCACGACGAACAAGGCGGCGCTCCCGGCGAAGATGGCGACGTTCTTCTTCTTGTCGCTGTACATCTTCAGCATGAACGCCAGCATGATCACGGCCATCGTGGCGCCCATGTAGATCGCCATGAGGGTCTTCGTGCTGCTGAACCAGACGTGGTCCAGGCTGAACACCGTGGAGTACATGAGGATGAACATCGCCAGCGTCGACGCGGCGATCATGGCGAAGAACCGTCCGTAAGACATGGTAGGTGTGGGGTCGGGTGAGGGGAGAGGGGACCCGGCGGCGGGGCCGAAACCGCAAGCGGGGTCTACCCCTGCAAACCCACTGTGGGCGGATCGGATCGACCGGCTGTGGGAACCTGAGCGTCTTTTAAGGTGCCCCCACGAGGCCGGTGCGTTGCCGTGTGGGACCCGGCGCACCGCGCCGCGCCAGCGTCTCGACGACAGGGCTTCCCCCGAGCCCCCGACGATTCAGCGGGCGACCTGAGTGGATTTTAAGGGCGCACTCAGGTTCCGTACGGGTGCGTTGCCTGATGTTGGAGGCACCAGATCGACCTCCACGCTGGGGCGTCGTTTCGGGGAGGCGCCCTCTGTTGCCTGCCCTCACGGAGGAGCCTCGGCAGCCCCGACCGACCCATGCGCTTCCGGATCACACGCCTCCTCCTTCTCGGTCTCCTCGTCGCGGCCGTCGCCTGGCTCCTCCTGGGCACCAACGACGCTCCCGCGCCCGACAGGACCGCCCGCGCCCGGCCCGCCGAGCCCCGCGCCGTGCTCGTCACGCCCGACGCCGAGCGCCGCCCACACAAGCCGGGCGTGCTGGCGGTGACCCTCGTCGAGGGCGTCGTCCCGCCCTCTGCCGTAGAGGCGCGAGTTCTCACCGACGAGGACTGCGCCCCCGACACCGTCGGCGTCTCCCGGTGCCTCAACCGTCTCGTCGTGGCCGGCCGCGAGGTGGCGGTGCGGCACCCCCACCGCATGAACGAGGTGGCGTGCCTGCGTCCGGGCGAGACCGTGCGCCTGGTAGACCGCGCGACCTACGACGCGATGTGACGCCTGCGGCCGGGGCCGCGCGGCGGCCGGAGGGCTCCACCACGCCCTCTCCCGGTGCCGACCCCGCTGCGGAGCGTCCTCTCCACCCTCCAGCCCGTCCCCCGATGTCCTACAGGGAGATCAGCGCGCCCACCCCGGTCTGGTCCCCCGCCAGCTCCGGCCCCTCGTGGCGAGACCGGCCCCCGGGGCTCGCAACTGTAATCACTCGCGCCTCCCGGCGTCCCTACAGGTAGACGATGACCGAACCGCAGACAGACGCCGCTCCTCACGCGCTCGTCGAGGCCCACCTCGTCGCGGGCAGGGCCTACCTGCTCGCCTACGTCGCCTCCCGCGTGAACGACCCCGCCCTCGCCGAAGACGTCGTGCAAGACAGCCTGCTCCGAGCCCTCCGCGCCGCCCCCGACCTCCGGGACGAGGAGAAGCTCGTCCCGTGGTTCCGCCGCATCGTCCAGAACGCCATCGCCGACGTGTACCGGAGGCGTGAGCGGGAGGCCGCGTCTCTCGAACGCTACCGCCACGAGCGGGAAGGCGCCGTGCCTCCCACGGAGGACGAGGCGCTCTGCCTCTGTTTCCAGGCGCTCCTCCCGACGCTCAAGGCCGAGTACCGCGTGCTGATCGAGGCGCTCGAGCTGGAGGGGCGCGACCCCGACGCCGTCGCCCGCGAGCTCGGCATCACCCGAGGCAACCTCAACGTGCGGCGCCACCGCGCCCGCCGCCAGCTCCGCGAGCGGCTGGAGGCGCTGTGCACGGCGTGCCCCGACCACGGCTTCCACGCCTGCGACTGCCCGCCCGCACCGGGCGTGTCGCCCGGCGACCGTGTAGGGGCCGCCTCCGCACCGCCGCCCTCCTCCCCATGACGGGGCCACCCTCGGCCCCCTCGCGCCCGTCGGCTCCTTCGGACCAGATCCTAAGCCCTTCGCTCCACCGCGCCCCCACGCATGAACGGACCCTACGACTACGGATACTGGCTGGTGGCCGTCGTGATGTCGGCCGTCTTCGTCGCCTTCGCCTTCAGCTTCACGCGCCCGAAGAACTGGCGCGACTGGCGCTCCTTCGGGGCGTTCTCGGCCTTCGTCGTGGCGCTCTTCGCGGAGATGTACGGGTTCCCGCTCACGATCTACCTCCTCTCGGGGTGGCTCGGGAGCCGGTACCCCGGCCTCGACCTCTTCGCCCACGACAGCGGGCACCTCTGGCAGACCCTCTTCGGGATCGGGGAAGGGAGCCCGTGGGCGGCCCACTTCAACGTGCTCCACGTGCTGAGCAACGTGCTCATCGGCGGCGGCGTCCTCGTGGTCATGAGCGCCTGGCGCGTGCTCTACCAGGCGCAGCGGGACGGCCGCCTGGCGACGACGGGGCTCTACGCGCGCGTCCGCCACCCGCAGTACGTCGGGTTCGTGGCGGTCCTCTTCGGCTTCCTCGTGCAGTGGCCCACCCTCCTCACGCTGGCGATGTTCCCCGTGCTGGTCTGGAGGTACGCCCGGCTCGCGCGCATCGAGGAGCGCGAGGTCCGCAAGCGCTTCGGCGCGGCCTACGACGCCTACGCGGCCCAGGTCCCCCGCTTCGTCCCCCGCCCGGGCGTCCGCTACGACGAGCCCGCGTCGCCGCCGGAGCCGCCCGGCAAGGAGCGCCAGCCCGAGGTGACCTATGGATAACGCCGTCGCCCTCGTCCGCGCCTACCTCCACGTCAACGGCTACTTCACCGTCACGGAGTACCCCGTCCTCGAGGCCGCCCGGCACGGCGGCTACCGCACCGTCACCGACCTCGACGTGCTGGCCGTCCGGTTCCCCGGGGCGGGCCGCCGCGTGCTCGGGCGGGGGGGGCGGCACCGGTTCGAGACGGACCCGGCCCTGCGCGCTCCCGCCGACCGCCCCGACATGCTGGTGGCGGAGGTGAAGGAGGGGCGGGGGCGCTTCAACGAGGCCACGCTCGACGCGGGCGTGATCGAGGCGGCCCTGGCCCGGTTCGGGTGCGCCGGCCCGGACGAGGCCGCCCCCGCCGCGCAGGAGCTGCTCCGCCGGGGCACCGCCCGTCTCGCGGCGGGCCACCAGGTCCGTCTGGCCGTCTTCTCCTCCGACGGCGCGCGCAGCCACCCGGCCCCCCTCGCGCTCTCGCTCGGGCACATGGCCGGGTTCGTCCAGGACCACCTCCGCGCGCACTGGGACGTCCTCCACCACGCGCAGTCGCGGGACCCCGCGCTCGGGTTCCTGATGATGCTCGAAAAGGCCGCCCGCATGCGACCGACCCCTCCTTCGTCCACCCCCAGCCTCGCCTCCCATGACTCGTGATTCCGTCGCCCTCGTCACCGGTGCCGCCTCCGGCATCGGCCGCGCCATCGCCCTCCGCTACGCCCGCGACGGCTTCCGCGTCGTCGTCTCCGACGTGGACGAGGCCGGAGGACGGGAGGCCGTGCAGAAGATCGAGGAGGGCGGGGGAGGGGCCCTCTTCGTCTCGGCCGACGTGTCGGACCCGGCCGCCTGCGAGGCCCTCGTCGCCGAGACCGTCCGCGCCTTCGGCCGGCTCGACGTCGCCTGCAACAACGCCGGCATCGGCGGGGAGCAGGCCCCGACGGCGGACTACCCCGTCGAGGCGTGGCAGCGCGTGCTCGGCGTCAACCTCTCGGGCGTCTTCTACGGCATGAAGGCCCAGATCCCAGCGCTGCGCGAGGCCGGCGGCGGGGCCATCGTCAACGTGGCCTCGATCCTCGGGCAGGTCGGGTTCGCCGGTGCCCCGGCCTACGTCGCCGCCAAGCACGGCGTCGTGGGGCTCACCAAGACCGCCGCCATCGAGCTGGCGGCCGAGGGCATCCGGGTCAACGCCGTCGGCCCCGCCTTCATCGAGACGCCGATGATCTCGGCGCTCGAGGAGGACCCCGAGACGCTCGCCATGCTCGTCGGCCTCCACCCGGAGGGTCGGCTGGGCACGCCGGACGAGGTCGCGGCCCTCGTCGCGTGGCTCTCGTCCGACGAGGCCTCGTTCGTCACCGGGGCCTACTACCCCGTCGACGGCGGGTACCTCGCACGGTGAACCCCCTCCGCCTCATGACGCCGCTCACCCCGAACCCGTTCTGCCGGCCCCCGGCCCGCGCGACGCGGACCGCGCTCGCCGCCCTCGCGCTGAGCCTGGGCGCGTCGGCGGTGGCCGCTCAGCAGATGCCGCTCGCCCTCGTCGAGGGCAGCCGCTACACGCGCCGCACCGTCGACGCCCCGGGGGCGGAGGGCGCGTGCCAGACCCTGGAGGTCGGCGCCGTCGTCGTCACCGGCGAGGAGATGGCGGCGACGCTCACGGTGCGGCCCTGCGACGGGGACGCCGCCGACGCGTCCGAGACCACGATTCGGTGCCGGGTCGACGAGGCGGGCATGGTGATGAACGTCGTCGCGCTCCTCGGCCCCGAGGGCCGAGACCTCGCGCTGCGCGTGACGGGCGACGCGCTCCTCTACCCCGGCCCGCCGGCCGAGCGCGTCGCCCTCGACGACGTGACGCTGGAGGCCGACGTCGTGCGCGGCACGCTCGGCTTCCTCGGCGGGAGGAGCCGCGTCGATTTCCAGAACCGCGTGGCCCGGCCCTCGGCCACCGACGCGCCTGCCGGGGCCTACACCGTCACCGAGACGGTCCGCCTGCGGGCCTACGTCCTCGGGGTCCGGGTCAAGAACGCCCGCTACCGGGCCGAGGAGACGCTCCTCCCCGGCGGCGGCCTCGTCCGGCAGGTGCTCACGTCCTCGGACGGGGGCTCCGTCGTGCTCGCCCTCGCGGACGGACCCCGCCAGTCCCTCCCGTGAAGCCCACCTCTCGCACCTACGCCTCCAACGGGTCTGGCCGCTCCGCCGCCGACCCTGTCGTGGTCGCCACCGCACGGCCGGCCGGCGGGTCCCCACTCCCGCCCCTGGAGCCCATCCGTCCGGTCCGCCACCGGGGCACCTCCCCGGCCCACTGCGTCGTCCTCGAGCTCGCGGCCCACACGGGCCTCACCATCGACGGCCCCAACCCGTGGGACCCCCAGGTCCACGACGACCGCTTCTACAAGCGCGTCGTCCGCGGCGGCTCGCTCGGCCTCGGCGAGAGCTACGTGGACGGGTGGTGGGACGCCGAGCGCCTCGACGAGACGTTCTGCCGCCTGCTCCGCCCGGACGCCCGCGCGGCCGTCCAGCGGGCGATTCGCAGCCCGCGGGTGCTCCTCCCGGCGATCGCGGCGGCCCTCGCGGGCAGGGCACGGCCGTCGAAGGCGTTTGAGGTCGGCGAGCGCCACTACGACCTCGGCAACGACCTCTTCGAGGCCATGCTCGACCGCCGCATGGTCTACACCTGCGCGTACTGGGGCGGGGCCGACACGCTCGACGCGGCGCAGGAGGCCAAGCTCGACCTCGTCTGCCGCAAGCTCGGGCTGAAGCCGGGCGACCGCGTCCTCGACGTCGGGTGCGGCTGGGGGAGCTTCCTCGCCTTCGCGGCCGAGCGCTACGGCGCCCACGGCGCCGGCGTCACCGTTTCGGAGGAGCAGGTGGCCCTCGCCCGCGAGCGGCTGGCGGGCCTCCCCGTCGAGGTCCGGCTCCAGGACTACCGGGACATCGACCCGTCCGAGTCGTTCGACCACGTCGTCTCGCTCGGGATGTTCGAACACGTCGGCGTCGAGAGCTACCGGACGTTCATGCGGGTCGTCGCGCGCCACCTCAAGGACGACGGGCTCTTCTTGCTCCACACCATCGGCGGCAACCACTCCGTCCGCTCGACCGACCCGTGGATCGGGAAGTACATCTTCCCGAACTCGATGCTCCCCTCCATCCGCCAGATCGGGCGGGCGACGGAGGGGCTGTTCGTGGTGGAGGACTGGCACAACCTCGGTGCCCACTACGACCGGACGCTGATGGCGTGGCACGAGAACGTCGAGCGGGCGTGGCCGTCGCTCCAGGACCGCTACGACGAGCGGTTCCGGCGGATGTGGACGTACTACCTCCTCCAGTGCGCCGGCCTGTTCCGGGCGCGTGGCGCCCAGCTCTGGCAGGTCGTGCTCTCCAAGAACGGGGTCCCCGGGGGCTACGCGTCGGTCCGCTGACCATACCCCCCAGTGCCTCCTCTCACCCCACCCACCTTCCCATGACCGATCCCTCCCACGACGAGCACACGCCGTCGCCCCCCCAGCACGCCGGCCACGAGCACGACCTCGCCGACCCGGTACCGTCGGGCGAGAAGCCCGGCCTCAAGCAGCAGGAGCTCCGCGACGCGGCCCAGGACGGCCCCCACGGCAGCCACGACGACGGCCGCCGCGGCCCCGTGGAGCACGCCCGACGGGGGCACGGCGGGCACGAAGGTCACAAGCCCGGCCACGGCGAGATGGGGCACGACCACCACGCCATGATGGTGGCCGACTTCCGGAGGCGCTTCTGGGTGTCGCTCGTCCTCTCGATCCCGGTCCTCCTCTTCTCCCCGGCCATCCAGGCCTTCCTCCGCCTCGGCGACTCGCTCCGGTTCGCGGGGGACGGCCTCGTCGTCTTCGCCCTCTCGACGGTCGTCTATTTCTACGGCGGCTGGCCCTTCCTCAAGGGGTTCGTCTCGGAGGTCAAGAGCCGGCGGCCGGGCATGATGACGCTGATCTCCGTCGCCATCACGACGGCCTACGTCTACAGCGCCGCGGTCGTGTTCGGGCTCGACGGGATGCCGTTCTTCTGGGAGCTCGTCACCCTCATCGACGTGATGCTGGTGGGGCACTGGATCGAGATGAAGTCGGTGATGGGGGCCTCGAAGGCGCTCGAAGAGCTGGCCCGGCTGATGCCCTCCGAGGCCCACAAGCTGATGCCCGACGGGACCGTCCAGGACATCCCGCTCGACCAGCTCCAGCACGGCGACCGCGTCCTCGTCAAGCCCACCGAGAAGGTCCCCGCCGACGGCGCCGTCGTCGACGGCCAGACGTCGGTGAACGAGTCGATGCTGACGGGCGAGTCCGTCCCGGTCACGAAGAAAGAGGGGAGCGCGGTCATCGGCGGCTCGATCAACGGCGAGGGCGCGATCACCGTCGAGGTGCAGAAAACGGGGGCCGAGAGCTTCCTCTCGCAGGTGATCGACCTGGTGCGCGAGGCGCAGGAGTCGAAGTCGAAGACGCAGGACCTCGCCAACCGCGCCGCGCTCTGGCTGACCGTCGTTGCGCTCGGCGGCGGCGCGCTGACGCTCTTCGTCTGGTCGCTCGTGATGGGCCAGAGCTTCGCCTTCGCCATCGAGCGGACCGTGACCGTCATGGTCATCGCGTGCCCCCACGCGCTCGGCCTCGCCATCCCGCTCGTCGTCGCCGTCTCGACGGCGATCTCGGCCCGCAACGGGCTGCTCATCCGCGACCGGACGGCCTTCGAGGCGGCTCGCAACCTCCAGGCCGTCATCTTCGACAAGACGGGCACGCTCACCGAGGGCCGCTTCGGGATCACCGACACGCTCGTCTTCGACCAGGCGCTCACCGAGGCGGAGCTCCTCGGGTTCGCCGCCGCCGTCGAGGCCCTTTCCGAGCACCCCATCGCGCAGGGGGTCGCCACCGCCGTCGAGCGGCCCCTGCCCGTGGAGGACTTTCGGGCCATCCCCGGCAAGGGGGTCGAGGGGACCGTCGGGGGCCGCTTCGTGCAGGTCGTGAGCCCCGGCTACGTCCGCGCCCAGGGGATCGCCATCGACGACCCGCGCTACGAGACGCTCTCGGCGCAGGGCAAGACCGTCGTCTTCGTCCTCCTCGACGGCCAGCTGGCGGGCGCCGTCGCCCTGGCCGACGTGATCCGGCCCGAGGCGCGCGGCGCCATCGCCGACCTCAAGGCGATGGGGATCCAGACCATGATGCTCACCGGCGACAACCAGAAGGTGGCCGCGTGGGTGGCCGAGGAGATCGGCCTCGACAACGTGTTCGCCGAGGTGCTCCCCAACGAGAAGTCGGACAAGGTCAAGGAGGTGCAGGCCAGCGGGCTCGCCGTCGCCAGGACGGGCGACGGCGTCAACGACGCGCCGGCGCTGGCCCAGGCCGACGTCGGCATCGCCATCGGGGCCGGGACCGACGTGGCCGTCGAGACGGCCGACATCATCCTCGTGCGGAGCAACCCCCAGGACGTCGCCACCATCGTCAAGCTCTCGCGGGCGACGTACCGCAAGATGATCCAGAATCTGTGGTGGGCCGCCGGCTACAACATCGTCGCCATTCCGCTGGCGGCGGGCGTGCTCTACAGCGCCGGCATCCTGCTCGGCCCGGCGATGGGCGCCGTGTTCATGTCGGCCAGCACGGTCATCGTCGCCGTCAACGCGCGCCTGCTCAAGATCGAGCGCTGATCCCATGGTACTCCCCACCGTCCACGTCATCGGGGCCGGGCCCGCCGGGCTGGCCGCCGCGCTCTACCTCGCCCGCGCGGGCCTGCGCCCCGTCGTCTTCGAGCAGGCCGCCGACGTCGGGAGCCGGTTCGACGGCGAGCTCCAGGTGCTCGAGAACTGGTCGTCCGAGGAGGACGCGGCGGCGGCGCTGGCCGGGTTCGGCGTTACGAGCGGCGTCCGCTTCGAGCCGGTCCGGGACGTCACGTTCTACGGACCCGAGCGCCGTCCTCACGCGCTCTCGGGGTCGCGACCGCTGTTCTACCTCGTCGAGCGCGGGCACCGGCCCGGCGCGCTCGACCGGAGCCTCAAGGATCAGGCGGTCGCGGCCGGGGCCGAGTTCCGCTTCGGCGAGCGCGTCACGCGGAGCGAGGCCCGCCACGTTGTCGTCGCGACCGGCCCGCGCACGGCCGACGTCCGCATCGCGCGCGTGGCCTTCGAGACCGACCACCCGGACGCCGTGCTCGGCTTCCTCGACGACCGCCTCGCGCCCGGCGGCTACGCCTCGCTCCTCGTCCGCGATGGCCGGGCGACGCTCTCGACCTGGCTCTTCGACCCGGCCGCCCAGGCCCGTAAGCCGGGGACCTACCTCGACCGGACCCTGGAGGCGGTCCGGCAGGTGACTGGGTGCGACGTGCGCGCGCCCCGGCGGAGCGGGGGCGTCGCCAGCTTCGGCGTGGCCCCGCCCTGGACCCGCAACGGCCGGCTCCGCTTCGTGGGCGAGCGGGCCGGGTTCCAGGACGCGCTCTGGGGCCTCGGGCTCCGCCACGCGCTGCTGTCGGGGGTGCTGGCCGCCCGCGCCATCGTCATGGGCGAGGACTACGACGCCCTCTGCCGGGAGCTCTTGGTGCCAGGACTCGAGGTGGCCCTGGCGAACCGCGTCCTCCTCGGCCAGCTCCCTCCCGAGCGTTACGAGGCGGCGCTCGGCCGCGCTGCGTCCGGCAACGCCGTTGCCACCCTCCGGCGGCTCTACCAGCCGACCCGCACCACGGCGGTGCTCCACGAGCTCGCCCGCTTCGGACCCCACCCGTCGCTTGCGGAGCCGGCCTGCCACGGCGAGGACTGCCGGTGCCTCTGGTGCGAGCACGGCCCCGACGCCGCCGAGGCGGACGACCTCGGTGCTCACCCGGCGCCTGCCACGCCATGACGATGCCTGCCACACCCCTCCCGGCCCCCCCGAACCCCCACGCCCCCGTCGGCGCCGTGCTGCGCGACCCCGCCACGGGCGCGCAGGTCCGCGTCGGCGTCATGGGCTCGGCGGCCGAGGTGCAAGACCCGGCCGTGGCCGCCCAGTGCCGGACGCTCGGGCGGGTCCTCGCCGAGCGGGGGGCGTGCCTGCTCACCGGGGCCTGCCCCGGCCTCCCCCACGAGGCCGTCATCGGAGCCTACGAGGCGGGCGGCCACGTCGTCGGGATCTCGCCGGCCACGTCGCTCCGCGAGCACGTCGAGACCTTCACCTCGCCGTTCCGCGAGTACGGCGTCCTCATCTACACCGGGCTGGGGCTCATGGGCCGCGAGCTCGTCAACATCCACAGCAGCGACATCGTGGTGGTGGTCGGCGGGCGCTCGGGCACCCTCGGCGAGTTCGCCATCGCCTACGAGGAGGGGAAGCTGATCGGGGTCCTGACCGGGACCGGCGGCATCACGGAGGTGCTCCCGGCTCTCGAGACCACGCTGTTCAAGGCCACCGGCGCCGAGGTGCTCTACGACGACGACCCGGCCACGCTCGTGGACCGCCTTCTGGAGCGCTACCTCGCCCAGGCCGCGAGCGCCCCAACCGCCGCCCCGTCTCGCTGACGCCGCCCCCATGCCGCACCCACATCCCTCCGAGCGCCCGCCGGCCCGCGGCCACGCCCTCCTGATGGTCGTGCTGTGCCTGCTCCCCTTCGCGCTGCTCGCGCTCGTCCTCACGAGCGCCGTGGCCGTCCCCGCGTGGCTCGTGCTCGGGGCGCTCGCGCTGTGTGTCGCCGTCATGCTGTTCGTTGCGCGTGAGCCGGCGGAGACCGGGGTGGAGCCGCACGCCTCCGTCGAGGTGGCGCGAGAGGGGAGGGAGTCAGAGCGGGGCGTGCCCGAAGACCTCATCCTCCAGACGGTCGACGTCATCTACCCCCTGGCGCAGTACCGGCTGGAGGACCACTACGTCATCGAAGGCACCCTCTTGATGGAGCCGGACGCGGCCTACGCCGAGCTCGGCCGCCGCTTCGACGGCAGCGCGCTCGTTCCGCTCTTGCAGGAGACCGGCGAGGGCCGCCCCCGCCTCGTGCTGGCCCCGGTCGGGGCGCTCCCGGCCCCCGCCCAGCGGCCCAGCCGGGCGTGGATCCACCTCGCCCTCCTGCTCGCCACCCTCGCGACGACGACGTGGGCCGGGGCGGCGCACGGGGGCGTCGACCTCCTCGCCGAGCCCGGTCGGTTCGCCGTGGGGCTGCCCTATGCCCTGGTCCTGCTCCTCATCCTCGGCGCCCACGAGCTCGGGCACTATTTCACCGCGCGGCACCACGGCATCGCCGTCTCGCTCCCGTACTTCATCCCCATCCCGTTCGCGCTCGGGACCTTTGGGGCCTTCATCCGGATGCGGTCGCTCGCCGCCGACCGGCGGCAGATGTTCGACGTGGCCGTGGCAGGGCCACTGGCGGGCCTCGCCATCGCCGTCCCCGCGCTCCTCGTCGGCCTCCAGGACTCGACCGTCGTGACGGGCCCGTCTGCGCCGGGCATGATGATGGGCGGGGCCGACGTGGGCTCGTCGGTGCTCTTCGCCTCCCTCGCCAAGGCGGCCCTCGGCGGGGCCGTGCTGGAGGGGCACCGGCTCGTGCTCCACCCCGTCGCCTTCGCCGGCTGGCTGGGCCTCCTCGTCACGGCGCTCAACCTCATCCCCGTCGGCCAGCTCGACGGGGGGCACCTCGTCCACGCCATGCTGGGGCACCGGGCGGCCCGCGTCGTGGGCGTCGTCGCGCTCGGGACGCTCGTCGTGCTGGGGCTCTTCGTGTGGAGCGGGCTCCTGGTGTGGGCGCTGCTCATCGTCCTCGTCGCCGGGACGACGGACGTGCCCCCGCTCAACGACGTGAGCCGCGTCGGCCAGGGCCGCATGGCGCTCGGGGCGGTCGCCTTCGCCCTGCTCCTCTTGATTCTCCTGCCCGTTCCGCACGCGCTCTACGAGGCCTTCGGCATCCACAGCCCCTACCTGTAGGCCTCCCGTCCAGTCATGATGCACGACGACATCCTCATCGTAGGCGGATACGGCCAGGTCGGCCGCGTGGTCGCGGACCGGCTGGGTCGGCTGTTCCCCGGCCGGGTCGTCGTCGCCGGCCGGAGCCTGGAGCGGGCGGAGGCCTTCGCTCGCCAGACCGACGGCCGGGTCCGGCCCCGCCAACTCGACGCGACGGACCTCGCGGACCTGGCCTCCGCGCTCGACGGCGTCCGCGTGGTGGTGATGTGCGTCGACCGCCCCGACGCCGGGTTCGCCCGTGCCTGCCTCGCCCGAGGGGTCCACTACACGGACGTGACGGCCACGTACCGCCTCATCCAGCAGATCGAGGCGCTGCACGGCGTCGCGCAGACGCACGGGGCGACAGCGGTGCTGAGCGTGGGGCTGGCCCCGGGCGTGACCAACCTCCTTGCGCACCACGCCTCCGCTCCGTTCGAGCGGCTCGACCGCGTCGACCTCTTCGTTCTCCTTGGGATCGGCGACGCGCACGGCGCCCAAGCACTGCGGTGGATGGTCGAGACCGCCGCGCGACCCTTCACGCTCCAGACGCCGGGCGGCCCCGTCGTCGTCGAGGGCCTGTCCGACCCGAAGGCCACCCACCTCCCGGGGTACGGCCGACGGATCGCGTACCGGATCGACCTCTCAGACCAGCACGTCGTGCGCCACACCCTCGGGGCCGCCGCCGCCGAATCACGCGTGTGTTTTGGCTCGGCACTGGCGACGCGGCTCTTCGTCGCCATGAAACGGCTCGGTGTACTGAAGTGGGCGGGCCGACTCCGCCCTCGTGTGCTCGCCGCGCTGTCGGGGTCACTGCGATGGGGCAGCGACGAGTTCGTGGTCCAGGCAGTGGCTCGTGGGCTCCTGAATGGCGAGAACGGGGTCCGCGCGAGCGCTCTGCGCGGCCGTGGCGAAGCGGAGGCGACGGGAGCGGTCGCGGCGATGGTGGCGGAGCACCTGTACGAGGGCGCCCTCCCTGATTCCGGAGTGTTTCACGTCGAGCAGGTCGTCGAGCCAGGAGAGGTGTTCGCTCGCCTGGAAGACGACGGGTTCGACCTGCACCTGGACGTGCCGAGCCATACCTCACGCCTCGTCCCCTCCTGACATCGGCATGACCCCTTTCCACTCGATCTCCATGCTCCCAGCATCGCCCTCCTCGGTCCAGCCCCGCTCGCACCGGCCCTTCACGCTCGTGCTGGCCGGCGGCGGCGCGCGCGGCTTCGCCCACGTCGGCGTGCTCCGTGCGCTCGAAGCGGACGGCTACCGCCCGGCCGCCCTCGTGGGCGTCTCGATGGGGGCGGCCGTGAGTGTGGGCTACGCCCTCCGGCCGGACTGGTACCCGGCGCTGCTGGCGATGGACACGGGGGCGTTCCCGGCCCCCATGCCCACCGCCGAGCAGCAGCGCGACTCGCTCCGCCAGCGGCTCCGGGCTCGGCGCCTCGGCGCCCGGTTCGCCTACCGGCTCCTCACGGGCTGGGGTATTGGCACGCCCGCGCGCGAGGCCGGGCTCCAGGCCCTCCGCACGCTCACCCTCGGCCAGTCCCTGGAAGACGCCCGCCTGCCCGTCGCCGTCAGCACCACGGACCTCCGCGGCGGGCGACGCCACGTGATCCGCACCGGGGACGCCGCCGAGGCGGTCTACGCGAGCGTGGCCCTCGCCGGCGTGCTCCCCCCGTTGGAGCGCGACGGCCTCCTGCTGGCCGATGGGGCCTACGCCGACCTCGCCCCCGTGGGCGTAGCCCGGGAGATGGGTCATCCCGTCGTGATCGCCGTCAACCCGGGGCAGGCCCTCGCGGGCGCCGAGGTCCGCAACGGCCTGCAAGCGCTCCGGCGTGCCACCGAGGTCTGCAACCTGAGCCACGCCGACGCGGGCTTCGAGCAGGCCGACCTCGTGCTCAAGCCCACGTTCCGCCGCACCATCGACACGCTCGACTTCGAGGCCCGCCGCGAGTGCGTGGCGGCGGGCACCCGCGTCGTCCGCAGTCACCGCGCCGTCCTCGCGGCCCTCCTGGACCCCGGGGCCCCGCCGCTCCCGGCCCCCTCGCCCTCCACCCATCACCTGGTGAACCGCCATGGACTGGCTCGCTGAAAACTGGTTCTTCGCCCTCCTCTTCGTCGCCTTCATCGCGATGTACCTGTTTGGTCACGGACACGGAGGCCACGGCCGCGACCGGGCTACGCCGCCTCCCGAGGACCCACCTCGAGCCATCGGGGAGACGGCCCGGCACGCACACTGACCCGCGCCCCATTTCCTCCTTCCACCCGACCGAGATCGCCATGCTCAACCTCCGCCTGACCACCTGGGCCACCGCCCTCTTCACGGCGCTCAGTTTCCTCCTCTGCGTGGTGTTCGGGCTCGTCACGCCCGAGAGCGTCCACATGCACCAGTTCCTGGAGGCCGTCCTCCCAGCGTTCGAGTGGATCAGCGCGGGCAGCTTCCTGCTGGGGCTGGCCGAGAGCTTCCTCTGGGGCGTCTACCTCGGCGGCGGGTTCGCCCTCATCTACAACGCGCTCCACCGCCGGTGGGGGAGCGCGGCGTCGGTCTAACCCCTCCAGCCGCCCTCAACCATGAATCCCAGCCACGCCTCCTCCGGCGGTTCTTCCGGCCACGGTCCCCCGACCGTCACCGCCGGGAACGCCCGCGCGCTCAAGATCTCCGGCCTCCTCACCGGCGTCTACTTCGTCGTCGAGATCGGGATCGGGCTCTGGACCGGGTCGGTCTCCGTCACGTCCGACGCCTTCCACACGTTCTCGGCCGTCGGCGGCGTGCTCGTCGCCCTCGTGGCGGGCCACTACGCCGAGCGCCCGGCGACGGACCGCGCCTCCTACGGGCTCATCCGAGCCGAGATCGTGGGCGCGCTCTTCAACGGGCTCTTTCTCCTGGGTATGGCCGTGCTCGTGCTGTGGATGGGCGCCATGCGGCTCCACGATCCGATGGAGGTCGAGACCGGGCCGATGCTGTGGGCGGCGGCGGGCGGCCTCATCACCGAGGTCATCGCGCTGCGGCTGCTCTACGCCCGGCAGAAGGGCAACCTCAATATGCAGGGGGCCTTCTGGCACGTGATGCAGACGTTCATCGGGAGCATCCTCATCATCGTGGCCGCTCTCGTGATCCGGTTCACGGGCTTCCTCGCCATCGACCCCATCCTGGGCATGGGCTTCGGCCTCGTGCTCGTATGGGCCTCGTGGGGGATCATCCGCGGGTCCCTGCGGATCCTGCTCCAGGCCGTACCGGACGACCTCGACCTGGGCGCCGTCAAGGAGGCCGTTGAGCGCCTCGGCGGCGTGACGGAGGCGCACCACCTCCACGCCTGGGCACTCACGAGCGGCAAGAACGTCGTCTCGCTGCATGTCCTCGTCGAGGAAGGGGCCGACCGGCAGGCGCTCCAACGCCGGGTCTTCGAGCTCCTCCGCGACGACTTCGACGTGTACTTCTCGACGGTCCAGGTCGAGACGACCTGCCTCGAGCGGGGAGCGGCCCGCGAGATCGACGCGACGTGGGACGTCCCGAAGCCGCGGGCCGAGGCGACGCGCCCGGTCTCCGCCCTGGTGGTCACCGGGCCTAACTGGGTACCGCCGAACCACCAGCCCGGCTCGTCGCGGTAGCCCCCGGTGCCACGTCACCTGCTCCTCCTCTTGGTCGCCCTCTTCCTCGCCATGATCGGATTCGGCCTCACGCTCCCGGTGCTGCCGGCGTTCGTCGAGCGGCTCGCCCTCGGGCGCGCGGCGACGCCGGGGCGGGTGGCCCTCCACGTGGGCGCGCTCACGAGTACGTACGCCCTCGCGCAGCTCGTGCTGGCCCCGCTGTGGGGAGGGTGGTCGGACCGGCACGGGCGGAAGGCGCTCGTCGTGCTCGGCCTCGTCGGGGTCGCCCTCTCGCACGTAGCCTTCGGGCTGGGGACCTCGCTCGCGCTCCTCTACGGGGCGCGGCTGGTCGGCGGCGCGTTCGCGGCGGCCCTCGTCGTAGCGGCCACGGCCGCCGTCGCCGATGCGGTCCCGGCGGGGGAGCGAGGCCGGGCGATGGCGTGGCTGGGCACGGCCGTCAGCCTCGGCTTCGTGGCCGGACCCGCCCTCGGCGGCCTCCTGGCGCGGGGCGCCTGGCACGTCACCCTCACGCTGGGGCACCTCGTCTTCGACGGGTTCTCGGTCCCCTTCTTCGTGGCGGCGGGCCTGACGCTGGCGGTGGTGCCGCTGGTGGGCCACTCCCTCCCGAACTCGACCCCGAACTCGACGCCGACGGCCGCGTCGGCGCGGCTCGCCCGGCTGCCGGTGCCGTGGCGGCCCCTGGCGCGGCGGCTGGGTGGTGTGCTCGCGCTCGCGCTCATCAGCATGACGGTGCTCACGCTCTTCGAGGCCGTCTTCGCGCTCTACGCCGACCGCGAGCTCGACTTCGGCCTGCGGGAGATCGGCGTCGCCTTCGCGCTGTGCGGGCTGGTCATGGCCGTGTTCCAGGGCGGGGCCGTCGGGTGGCTGAGCGGGCGGGTGGGGGTACGGATCCAGGTCGCGCTGGGCTTCGGCCTGCTCGGGGTGGGGCTGCTCGCGCTCCCGTTCCTGACCCGGGTGCCGACCGTCCTCGCGGCGGTGAGCGTGCTCGCGCTCGGCGTCGCCCTCGTCACCCCGAACCTCCTCACCCTCGCCGCTGACCGCAGCGGTCCGCAGGCCGGCGCGGGGCTCGGGCTGCTCAACGCCGCCGTCGGCCTGGGGCAGATCCTCGGTCCGCTCGTCGGCGGCCTCCTCTTCGCCTGGCAGGCCGACCTGCCCTTCCGGGTCGCCGGGCTGGTCGCGCTCGCCGTTGCGGCCGGTACAGTGGTCCTGCGCCGCAGACCCCACCTCGCGCCCGTCCTGCCCACGGTGCTCGGTTCGGCAACGCCAGACTCTCCTGATTGCTAGCCCCCTCGGAGGGAACCCCATGTCAGCTCACGTCTCCCCTACCAGCGGGCCGCCCGTCGGCGCACCCTCTGCAGCGACGGACGCTCTGCCCCCGTGCGGAAAGCATCCGGGGGCCGAGTGCGTGCCCTGGCCGACGGGCGGTACCGACGAGTACACGCTCTTCACCGAGGGGGACGACCTGTACGACGCGATGGTCGCGTCCATCGAGGCGGCCCGGCGGCGGGTAGACCTGGAGAGCTACATCTTCGCCGCGGACGAGGTGGGGTGGCGCCTCGGGGAAGCCCTCGCGGCGCAGGCGCGCGCCGGCCTGCAGGTGCGCCTGATGGTGGACGCGGCGGGCTCGATGTTCTCGTTTTCGCGCGAGATCGAGCGCTACCTGCGGCAGCACGGCGTGGCGGTCCGGCGCTTCCACCGGTGGAGCTGGCGTCAGCCCCTCCGGTTCTACCGGCGCGACCACCGCAAGCTCCTCGTCGTCGACGGCCACGAGGCCTTCGTGGGCGGGTTCAACATCCACCGGGAGAGCTCCCGGTCGGCCTACGGACCGGGACGGTGGCGGGACACGCACGTGAGGCTGGACGGTGCTCTGGCGGAGCGGGCGTCAGCGTTGTTCGAGGCGGCCTGGAGCGGCGACCATCGTGGGGAACCACAGGCGGGCCGCCCGAGCGGAGACGCGCTTGTCCCCAACCACTCCCGCATCTGTCGGCACCAGGTGCATTGCCTGTTCACCCGGTTGCTTCAGAGCGCTGGCCGCCGTCTTTTCGTGACGACCCCCTACTTTGTGCCTGATCGCGGCACGCAGGGCGAACTCATCCAGGCTGCGAAACGCGGTGTGGACGTCCGTCTGCTGCTGCCAGGAAAGAGCGACGTCCCGATCACCCGGTGGGCGGCCCGGGCCGCCTACCGGACGCTGTTGGCGGCGGGCATCCGGGTCTTCGAGTATCAGCCGCGCATGCTCCATGCCAAGACCGCCGTCGCGGACGGCATGACGGCAACCGTGGGCACGGCCAACCTCGACTACCGCAGCTTCTTCGTCAACTACGAGATCAACCTCTTCTCCGCCAACCGCGCCCTGTGCACGGCCCTGGAGGAACAGTTCAGGACGGACCTGGGCGATGCGGTCGAGGTCACCGCCCGTGGCTGGTCGAGGCGCCCATGGGGCGGGATGGCCGCCGAGGCGGTCGGCTGGACCGCTCGGCGCTGGCTGTGACCGACGCCAACCCCCTCTCGACATCGCCATGAGGACACCGCCACATATGCCAGCACGGGACGTGCGCGCCTCGACGCGCCCGTCCGCCACCCGGCCATCGGCTACGGGGCCTTCTGGCCCGCCGACGGTGACCGTCTCGTTCAGCGGGCACGCGGCCCGTGTCTCGCCGAGATCACGAACAACCTGAAGCCGCCACGACCCATGACCGACGAAGCCACCACCCACGCCACGGGGACGGTCGAGTGGTTCGACGCCGAGCGCGGCGTCGGGCTCATCTCGTCCGACGACGGCGCGGCGCCCTGCGCCGTCCACGCCGGCACGCTCCGCGCCTGCGGCGTCGCCTCGCTGGCGGCCGGGGACCGCGTGCGGTTCCAGGTACGGACTGAGGGGGGCAAACGCACCGCGACCGACCTGGCCCTGCTCCCCGCCGTGCAGCGGTGGGAGAACGAGGGCGGAGCCGTCAACCCCGGCGCCTGACAAATCCCACGACCCCATGCATGACGTCCCTTTCGGCCTGGCCATCTGGCTCGGCGGCCTCATCCTCCTCATCGTCGTCGTGCTCTACGTCGTGCCCTGGTGGCAGGCGCGCCGGAAGCGCGCCGCGTCGCCTCCGTCAGGGCCAACGGACGACCCCGAAACCGACGGCCTGCCTCGATCCGGCCCCTGACCGCCGTGCCTCCTACGGCCGAAATGACCCGGCCTCATCGCTCTCCGCATGTACCCCCGCATCAGCGACCTCTTTCAGGACCTCCTCGGGGTCGACGTCGCCCTCCCGTTCTACTCGTTCGGGCTGATGGTGGCCCTCGCCATCCTCGCGGCGGCGTGGATGACGCAGCGAGAGCTCGACCGGATGTACGGCCTCGGCCTCGTCGGCTCGGTGCGCGTGCGGGCGAAAGACGCCAAGGGCAGGCCCCGGACGACGGCGCAGAGCCCCTCCGCGCTCGTCTGGACGATGGCGCTGCTCGCAGCCGGCTTCGGTATCGCCGGGGCCAAGCTGTTCCACGTCGTCGACTACTGGGACGAGCTCACCCAGGACCCGGTCGGGATGGTGGTCTCGACGTCGGGCCTGACGTTCTACGGCGGCCTCGTCGTGGCGACGGTCGCCGTGGCGGCGTACGCCTACCGCAAGGGCCTCCGCGTGCCGCGCCTGGCCGACGCCGCCGCGCCGGGCATGCTGCTGGCGTACGGGATCGGCCGGGTCGGCTGCTACCTCTCCGGCGACGGCGACTGGGGCGTCTGCTCCAGCCTCGCCGACAAGCCGGGCTGGATCCCGGCCTTCCTCTGGAGCGAGACGTTCCCCCGCAACATCGTCGGTCCGGGGCGGACGACCATCGACCCCGTCGTCTTCAACGCCCAGTACCGGGGGGCCGAGTGCGCGCTCGCGGCCCCCGACGGAGTCTACCCGACGATGCTCTACGAGCTGGCGATGGCGGCGGCCCTCGCGGGCGCCCTGTGGCTCCTCCGGAAGCACCCGTTCAAGGCCGGCTGGCTGTTCTCGCTCTACGCCGTGTTCGCGGGGGCCGAGCGGTTCCTCATCGAAGAGATCCGCGTCAACCCCGAGGCCGCGTTCGGCCTCCCGCAGTCGCAGATCATCTCCATCGGGTTCGTCGTCGCGGGTCTCGTCGGCCTCGCCATCACGACGCGCCGACGGTCGCCTCTCGAAGCGCCCGTGTCGCGGCCGGTCCCGGAGGCCGTCTCCACTGAATCGTCCCTCTGACGGCCCCTCTCTCGCCCCGCCTTCGCCTCCCCACCGCCATGACCATCGACGACCAGACAGACCCGCTCCCCCTCTCCGACGACGACCTTGCCCGTTTCGACGCCTACTGGCGCGCGGCCAACTACCTCTCGGTCGGCCAGATCTACCTCCTCGACAACCCGCTCCTCCGCGAGCCCCTCACGCTGGAGCACGTCAAGCCGCGGCTGCTCGGCCACTGGGGCACCACGCCCGGCCTCAACTTCGTCTACGTCCACCTCAACCGGCTCATTCGGGAGCGCGACCTCAGCGTGCTCTACGTCACCGGGCCGGGCCACGGCGGCCCCGGCATCGTCGCCAACACGTACCTCGAAGGGAGCTACACCGAGCACTACCCGGACATCACGCAGGACGCCGAGGGGATGCGGAAGCTGTTCCGCCAGTTCTCGTTCCCCGGCGGCATCCCGAGCCACACCTCGCCCGAGACGCCCGGATCGATCAACGAGGGCGGCGAGCTCGGCTACTCCCTCGCCCACGCCTACGGGGCCGTCTTCGACAACCCCGACCTCGTCGCCTGCTGCGTCGTCGGCGACGGCGAGGCCGAGACGGGGACGCTGGCGGCGAGCTGGCACTCGACCAAGTTCCTCAACCCGGCGCGCGACGGGGCCGTGCTCCCCGTCCTCCACCTCAACGGCTACAAGATCGCCAACCCCACGGTGCTGGCCCGGATGCCCGAGGCGGAGCTGGAGGCCCTGTTCGTGGGCTACGGCTACGCGCCCGTCTTCGTCGAGGGCGACGAACCGGCGGCGATGCACCAGCGGATGGCGGCGGCCCTCGACGACGCCTTCGCCGAGATCCAGCGCATCCAGCACGACGCCCGCGAGGATGGCGTCACGGAGCGCCCGCGCTGGCCCATGATCGTGCTCCGCTTGCCGAAGGGCTGGACCGGCCCGGAGAAGGTGGACGGCGTCCAGGTCGAGGGCACCTTCCGCTCGCACCAGGTCCCGCTGGCGGGGCTCGCCGAGAACCCGGAGCACCTGGCCGCCCTGGAGGCCTGGATGCGGAGCTACCGCCCCGACGAGCTCTTCGACGAGTCGGGCCGCCTCGTCCCAGAGGTGGCCGCGCTCGCACCCGAGGGCGAGCGGCGCATGGGCTCGAACCCCCACGCCAACGGGGGCCTCCTCCTGAAGGACCTCCGGATGCCCGACTGGCGCGACTTCGCCGTCGACGTCCCTGCGCCCGGCGCGGTCACGGCCGAGGCGACGCGCGTGATGGGCCGGCTCCTCCGCGACGTGATGGCGATGAACCCTGAGACCTTCCGCGTGGTCGGCCCGGACGAGACGGCCTCAAATCGGCTCTCGGCCCTCTTCGAGGTGACGGACCGTGCCTGGATGGAGCCCGCCCTCGAGACCGACGACCACCTCGCGCCGGACGGGCGCGTGATGGAGGTCCTGAGCGAGCAGCTCTGCCAGGGCTGGCTCGAGGGCTACCTCCTCACCGGGCGCCACGGCCTGTTCTCGTGCTACGAGGCCTTCATCCACATCGTGGATTCGATGTTCAACCAGCACGCGAAGTGGCTCGACGTGACTCGCGACATCCCGTGGCGGCGGCCCCTCGCCTCGCTCAACTACCTCCTCACCTCGCACGTCTGGCGCCAGGACCACAACGGGTTCAGCCACCAGGACCCCGGCTTCATCGACTTCGTGGTCAACAAGAAGGCCGAGGTCGTCCGGGTCTACCTCCCGCCCGACGCCAACACGCTCCTCTCGGTCACCGACCACTGCCTCCGGAGCCGCCACTACGTCAACGTGATCGTGGCCGGCAAGCAGCCCGAGCCCCAGTACCTCGACCTCGACGCGGCCATCAAGCACACGGCCGCCGGGATCGGGATCTGGGAGTGGGCCGGCAACGACCAGCACGCCGAGCCGGACGTGGTGATGGCCTGCGCCGGCGACGTCCCGACCCTGGAGACGCTGGCGGCCGTGGACCTCCTCCGCCGGCACCTCCCGGACCTGAAGGTCCGCGTCGTCAACGTCGTAGACCTCATGCGGCTCCAGCCCGAGCGCACCCACCCGCACGGGCTCTCCGACCGCGCCTTCGACGCGCTCTTCACGACGGACAAGCCGGTCATCTTCGCCTACCACGGCTACCCCTGGCTCATCCACCGGCTCACCTACAGCCGGACGAACCACGCCAACTTCCACGTCCGCGGGTTCGTCGAGGAGGGCTCCACCACGACCCCGTTCGACATGGTGGTCCGCAACGGGCTCGACCGCTTCCACCTCGTGATGGACGTGGCCGAGCGGGTGCCGACGGTCGGGCCGCACGGTCCCCACGTGCACCAGACGATGCGTGACCGGCTCGTCGAGCACCGGGAGTACATCACCCGGCACGGGCAGGACATGCCCGAGATCCGCGACTGGGTCTGGCCGCACGAGCCCGCCTCGCCGTCGGGCGTCCAGGGAGCCTGAGCCGTGGCAACGGCCATCGCCCCTGCGTACCCGCCGTCGCGGCAGAACCGCCTCCGCCAGGTCGCCCGCGCCCTCGCCCGGCACGGCCTGGGCTGGCTCGTACTCGACCTCGGTCTCGGCCGTCTCGTCCCGTTCCACCGCGGGGTCCTCCGGCACGCCGCGCAGGAGGACCCGTACACCAAGCCCGAGCACCTCCGCCTCGCGCTCGAAGACCTCGGCGTCACGGCCGTCAAGCTGGGGCAGGTGCTCAGCACGCGCCCCGACCTCGTCCCGGCGGACCTCGCGGCGGAGCTGGCCCGGCTCCAGGACCGCGTGCCGCCCGTGCCCTTCGAGGCCGTCCGCGCCGTCGTCGAAGCGGAGCTGGGGCAGCCGCTCGAGGCGCTCTTCGCGGCGTTCGACCCCGAACCGCTCGCGGCGGCCTCTATCGGGCAGGTCCACGCGGCGACGCTCCCCGACGGCACAGCCGTCGTGGTGAAGGTGCGGCGGCCCGGCGTCGAGGCCCAGGCCGAGGCCGACCTCGCCCTCCTCGACGCCCTCGCCCGTACCGCCGCTGCGCGCACGTCGTGGGGACAGGACTACGACATCGTGGGGTGGGTGAGGGAGTTCGCCTTCACCCTCCGCGACGAGCTCGACTACGCCGCCGAGGCCCGGCACGCCGAGCAGGTCCGACGCGACTTCGCCGACGAGCCGGCGCTCCACGTCCCGGTGGTGTTCCCCGAGCGCTCCGCCCGGCGCGTGCTCACGATGGAGCGGCTCGACGGGGTCAAGGTGGACGACGCGGCGGCCCTCGCCGCCGCCGGCGTGGACCGCCAGGAGCTCGCGCGCACGGCCACCCGCGTCATGCTCCGGATGGTGCTGCGCAACGGGTTCTACCACGCCGACCCCCATCCGGGCAACGTGCTCGTCCTGCCCGGCGGCCGGATCGGGCTGCTCGACTTCGGGATGGTCGGCGCGCTCGACGCAGCCACGCGCCAGGCCCTCCTCCGCATCGTCCTCGCCCTGGCCGCCGAGGACACCGACCGCCTCGTCGACGAGCTGACGGCGCTCGGCATGACCGGCGAGGCGGTCGCGCGCGGTCCGCTCAAGCAGGACCTCGAGCGGCTCCGCCGCCGCTACGCCACGCGCCCGCTCAAGGAGATCGCCGCCGCCGAGGCCTTCCAGGACATCATGGACGTGGCCCGCCGCCACCGCCTCCGCCTGCCGGCCGAGCTGGTCCAGCTGGCGAAGGTGACGGCGATGGCCGAGGGGACCGCCCTCCAACTCGATCCCGACTTCGAGATCCTCGCCTTCTCGCTCCCCTACGTCCGGCGGTTCTGGCTCCGCACGCTCTCGCCGCGCGCACAGGCCCGGCGCCTGAGCGGGTCGCTCGCCGACCTCGCCGACCTCGGAGAGGCGCTCCCACGCCAGCTCCGCCGCCTGACCCACCGGCTCGAACAGGGCGCGCTGCCGCTCACTGTTGCCGCCGACCCCTCTCCGGAGACGCTGCAGCGGATCGACCGGGCGGCCAACCGCGTCGCCGTCAGCGTGCTCACAGCCGCCTTCGTCGTCGGGGGCAGCCTGCTCGCCCTCGCTTACCACCCGACGGGGGGCCACCCGGCCCTCGTGGCCGTCGCGGTCCTCGCCGTCCTTCTCGTCCTCGGCCTCGTCGCGGCGCTCTGGCGTCGCGGCCGGCTGTGACGCTCGTTCCCTCTCATAAACCCATCCACTGGAGACCCCATCATGACCCACACTGAAAACACCCGCGTCGCCGTCAACGGCTACGGCGTCATCGGCAAGCGCGTCGCCGCCGCCGTGGCGGCGCAGGACGACATGACCCTCGCCGGCGTCGCCGACGTGGCGACGGACTGGCGCGTGGCCGTGGCCCGCGCGAAGGGCTACCCGCTCTTCGGGGCGACGCTCGAGCACGTCCGCGCCATGACCGAGGCCGGTCTCGACCCGGCCGGCTCCCTCGACGACCTCCTCGGCGCCGCCGACGTCGTCGTGGACTGCACGCCGAAAAAGGTGGCCGCCGGCAACGTCGAGCGCTACCGCGAGCGCGGGATCAAGTTCATCGTGCAGGGCGGCGAGAAGCACGCCGTCACCGGGCACTCGTTCACCGCCGAGAACAACTACGACACCGCGCTCGGCCGCCAGAGCACGCGCGTCGTCTCGTGCAACACGACCTCGACGGTACGGACGCTCTCCGCGCTCAAACAGGCCGGGCTGTTGAAGAAGGCTCGCGGCGTGCTCATCCGTCGCGCCACCGACCCGTGGGAGAGCCACCTCGGCGGCATCATGAACACTCTCGTCCCCGAGGCCGACATCCCCAGCCACCAGGGGCCGGACGCGCAGACCGTGGACCCCGAGCTCGACGTGGTGACGATGGCCGTGAAGGCGCCCGAAACCCTCAGCCACCTCCACTACTGGACGGTCCAGCTCACGCGCGAGGCCTCGAAGGACGAGGTGCAGGGTGCCCTCCGCGCCTCGTCTCGCATCGCGTTCATCCGCATGGCCGACGGCCTCGTCGCGCTCAACTCGGTGAAGGAGCTCATGGCCGACCTCGGCCGCCCGCACGACAACCTCTACGAGGTCGCCGTCTGGGAGGACATGCTGACGGTGCAGGGCGACGAGGCGTTCTACGCCTACATGGTCGACAACCAGGCCATCGTCATCCCCGAGACCATCGACGCCATCCGGGCGCTGACGGAGATCGAGGCGGACGGGGCCACGTCCATCGAGAAGACCAACGAGGCCCTCGGCATCACCGGGCAGCTGGTGCCCGAACCGGTCGCCGCGTAGTCGCTGTCAGGAGCGCGGCGGCCGCGCCCTGTTCGTTCTCTCAACTCGCTCGAAGACCTATGGCCTACGTCGTCGCCGAGCCCTGCGTGGGCTGCACGTTCACCGACTGCGTCGAGGTCTGCCCCGTCGACTGCTTCTACGTCGGGCCGAACTTCATCGCCATCCACCCCGACGAGTGCATCGACTGCAACGCCTGCGTCCCGGTCTGCCCCGTCGAGGCCATCTACCCGGAGGACGAGCTGCCCGAGAAGTGGGCGCACTACGCCGAGTGGAACGCGTACCTCGCGCCCCGCTGGCAGGCCCTCGGCCACAACCTCGTCGAGAAGCGGCCCGGGTCGCCCCCCGCGACGGACCTCTCATGCGCCGACCGCCCCCACTCGGAAGCCGACATCCTCACGTGGGAGGGGGACCCCGGCGCCTGACGCGACGCCGTCTGGCAACGTAGCCTGACCCGCCCTGGGTTGACGCGGCCCGCGTACGAGGAGCCGCGTCAACCCGAGTCCGGTAGCACCGTACCGGGTCGACGGCCCCGACGACTACCCCCACAGATCAACCGGACCTGGTATCACACCAGGGCAACGGGGGCCTACGCGGCGTCGAAGACGGGCCGGAAGCCCGCGCTCTCGACGGCGCCGCGTACGGCGTCGCGGTCGGCGCCGTCCGAGAGGCGGACGACCGCCGGGCCGTCGAGCGTGAGCTGCTCGACGGTCACGCCGGGCGTGCGCTCCAGCGCGCGCGTGGCCGAGGCGACGCAGCCGCCGCAGGTCATGCCCTCGATGCCGAAGCGGAGGGTCTCGTCGTTCTGGGTGTTCGTGTTCATGGGACTGGGGGAGGGTGGTGAAAGGGAAGCGTGTGAAACGGGGGAGTCGGGCGTGTCGCACGTGCAGTCGAGGCAGCCGGCGCAGGCCCGGCAGGCGTCTTCGAGCCGCTCGCGGAGCGCGCCCCGCGCCCGATGACGGCGGACGCGGAGGGCGCCGGGCGAGACGCCGAGCCGCCCCGCCAGCGCGGCCGACGGCTCGCCGTTGAGCTCGGCCCGGATCAGGTAGGCGGCGTCCGGCGCGAGGTCGGCCAGGAGCGGGCGGTAGCACGCGCATAGCCGGGGCGCCTCCTCGGGCGGCATCTCGGCGTCCGGTTGTTTGCCCGACCACGCCGCCTCGCGTCGGCCTGCGGCGTCGCGTCGGCGGTGGGCGTCGACGGTCGCGTTCCGGACGACGCGCCACAGCCACCGGGTGAGGTCGGACTCGTCGTCCATCGCGGGCGCGCCCTCGACCGCCTTCAAGAGCGCGTCCTGGACCACGTCCTCGGCCACGTCGGGGCCGAGCCTCTGGCGGACGTAGGCGAGGAGCGGCTCGCCCTGGGCGGTGAGCGCGGCTTCGAGCAGGGTGGGGGAGAGGGACATGGTACGGAGGGCGTTCACCGCTACAAACGCAGTCGGCGGCCAAGCGTTACCGAGCGGCCGAGGACGCGCCGACGGCCGGCGCCGTGAAGCGGCGCAGCCGGAGCGCGTTGGTCAGGACGAAGACCGACGAGAGTCCCATCGCCGCCGCCCCGAGGACGGGGGAGAGCATCACGCCGAGCGCCGGGTAGAGCACGCCCGCCGCGACCGGGATCAGCACGACGTTGTAGGCGAAGGCCCAGAACAGGTTCTGCTTGACGTTCCGGAGCGTCGCCGCCGAGAGCGCGCGGGCGTCCACGAGCGCCGTCAGGTCCCCGCGCATCAAGACCACGTCGGCGGCCTCGATGGCCACATCGGTCCCGGTCCCGATGGCGACGCCGACGTCGGCCTGCGCCAGCGCCGGCGCGTCGTTGATCCCGTCGCCGACGAACGCGACGTGGGCGGCCCCGCCGTCCCGGCCGCCCTCGGCCTGGAGCTGGCGGACGGCCTCGGCCTTGTCGGCCGGGAGCACCTCGGCGAGCACCTCGTCGATCCCGAGCCGCCGCGCCACGGCCTGGGCGGTGGCACGGTTGTCGCCCGTCACCATCGCCACGCGCAAGCCGGCGTCGTGCAGCGCGTCGATGGCCGCGGGCGTCGTCGCCTTGACGGGGTCGGAGACCGCGATCGCCGCCGCCAGCCGTCCATCGATGGCGGCGTAGAGCGGCGTCTTGCCCACGGCCGCGAGCGCGCCCGCAGCCTCCGCCAGCGGGGACACGTCGAGCCCGAGGCGGGCGAGGTAGCGGTCGGCCCCGACCTCGACGCGGCGGCCCTCGACCGTGCCGCGCACGCCGAAGCCGGGCGCGGCCTCGAAGTCGGACGCCGTCGGCACGTCAATCTCTCGCTCGTCCGCCGCGCGGACGATGGCGGCACCGACGGGGTGCTCGCTCGGCACCTCGACGGCGGCCACAAAGCGGATCAGCTTGGCCTCGTCCAGACCCGCGCCCTCCGCCAGCGCGACGTCGGTCAGCGTCGGCCGCCCCTCGGTGAGCGTCCCCGTCTTGTCGAGCGCGACGACGTCGGCCTCGGACAGCGTCTGGAGCGCCTCGCCCTTCCGGAACAGGACGCCCAGTTCGGCCGCCTTCCCCGTCCCGACCATCACGGAGACCGGCGTGGCGAGGCCCATTGCGCACGGGCACGCGATGATGAGGACCGAGACCGCGGCCACGAGCGCGTAGGTCAGCGACGGGCTCGGGCCGACGGCGAGCCAGACGCCGAACACGACGGCGGCCACGACGAGCACGACCGGCACGAACACGGCGACGACGCGGTCGGCGAGGGCCTGGATCGCGGGCCGCGACGCCTGGGCCTCCTCGACGAGCCGGACGATCTGGGCGAGGACGGTGTCGGCCCCCACGCGCGTCGTCTCGACCAAGAGCGACCCGGCCTGGTTCACGGTCCCGCCGACGACCTCGGCGCCGGCGCCCTTCTCGACCGGGACCGGCTCGCCCGTCACCATCGACTCGTCGACGTAGCTCGTACCCTCCGTGACCACGCCGTCGACCGGCACCTTCTCCCCGGGCCGCACGCGGACGACGTCGCCGACGGCCACCTCGTCGATGGGGACCTCCCGCTCCTTACCGCCCTCGACCACACGCGCCGTCTCGGCGCGGAGCCCCAACAGCGCCCGGACGGCGTCGGAGGTCTGGCCCTTCGCCCGCGCCTCGAACCACTTGCCGAGCAGGATCAGCGTGATGATCGTCGCCGACGCCTCGTAGTAGACGTGGACGGCGCCCTCGGGCAGCACGCCCGGCACGAACGTCGCGACGACGGAGTACCCGTAGGCCGCCGACGTCCCGAGCGCGACGAGCGTGTTCATGTCGGGCGCGCCGTGGCGCGCCGCCGCCCACCCGGCGCGGTAGAACCGCCAGCCCGGCCCGAACTGGACGGCCGTCGCGAGCGCGAACGCCACGAGCCAGCGCGTGTGCATCGGGACCAGCCCATCCACGAAGGCCATCCCGCCGGGGATCGCCATCGGCACCATCTCCATCAGGAAGAGCGGGAGCGACAGCCCGGCCGCCCACAGCAGACGTCGCCGCAGCCGCTGGCGATCCAACTCGCGTGCTGTACGTTCGGCGTCCTCCGTGCTCGCGCCACCCACGGCCTCGACGACGTCGTAGCCCGTCCGGCGAACGGCTTCGAAGAGCGCCTCGACGTCGGTCCCGGCCGCGTAGCGCACGCGCGCCCGTTCGGTCGCCAGGTTGACGCTCGCCTCGACCACGCCGTCCGCGCCTTGCAGCGCCCGCTCGACGCGGCCGACGCACGCCGCGCACGTCATCCCGCCGACGGCGAAGCTCACCTCCTCGGTCCGCACGTCGTAGCCCGCTCGCTGGACGGCCTCGGCCAGCGCCAGAGGCGAGGTCCGGCTCGCGTCGAACTCGACCGTGGCCCGCTCGGTCGCCAGGTTGACCGTCGCCTCGTGCACGCCCGGGACGGCGTTCAGGGCCTTCTCGACGCGCCCCGAGCACGAGGCGCACGTCATGCCTTCAACACCTAGAATCGCTCGGGACCGAGCCTCGGGCGGCAGGCCGCCGGCCCCGTCGCCGGACGGGTCGGCGACGGGGGGATCGGAGAGCAGGGGAGGGGAGGGGGCAGGCATCGCAAGAGGGGGCTTTCCCAGACAAACGCGGCGGGCGTGTCGGCGTTACCGCAGCCGACGCGCGCCCCGTCGGGATGCCTCCAACGCCGAGGGTCCGTGAACGGACGGCGCATCTGGGCCTACCTGAAGGCCTTTTAAGGTTGACGAGGAGCGAACGGCGGGGGTGGTGCGTATCTCCCCCACGTGACTCGCTCCGCACCCCCGTCCCTCGGGCTGGCGTCCCTCCTGGCCGTCGCCCTCCTCGTTCTCGCCGTCGGCCCCGCCGCGGCGACCGTGGCGGACGCCCTGGTGAACCGCTGCTGCAGCGAGTCCTGCCCGCCGCCCGAGGCCCCGACGGAGGGCCCGACGTGCTGTGCCCAGGCCCCCGCCGCCTCGCACGACGTGGCCACGGCCCCGCCGCCGCCGGTCACCGACGCCGCGCTGGTGGCGGTCGTGACGGGTACGGTGGTGCCTCGGGCGGCGCCGCGCGCCCACGCGCCGCCGCGCGACACCGGCCCGCCGCCCGGCCCCCGCCGGCACCTCGCCCTCTCGGTCTTCCTGGTCTGAGCCGATCCGACGATCTGGGCGCGCACGCGCCCACCGACGCCTCTGGCGTCCACGGACGCACCCGCGTCCTCCCGCATCGTCGTCGACCTGCTCCAGACCATGACCCTCGCACCCGTAGCGCGCCTCGCGCTGCTGGCGGGCCTGGCCGCCGCGGCACCCCACGCCCGCGCCCAGGCCCCCGACACCCTCCGCCTCGACGCCGTCCTCGGCGCCCTCTACGCGGACAACCCCACGCTCCAGGCCGCCCGCCTCGACGCCCGCGCGCTCGCCCGCCGCGGAGACCGGGTCGGCGCGCTCCCCGACCCGACCGCGTCGGTCATGGTCGCGCCGTACCCCGTCCTCACGGCGCGGGGCACGCAGCGGAGCCAGTGGCGCGTCGAGCAGATGGTCCCCTGGCCCGGCACGCTCGGCCTCCGCCGCGACGCGGCCGACGCCGCCGCCGAGGTCGCCCGGATCGGCGCCGACGTGACCGCGCTCGACCTCGCCCAGCGCGCGACGCGCGCCTACGCCGACCTCGTCCGCACGCAGGAGGCCGCCGAGATCGTCCGCTCGTTCCAGGCGCGCTTGGACGCGTTCGCCGAGGCCGCGGCGGTCCGCTACGAGGTCGGCCGCGGCCCCCAGGGCGCCATCCTCCAGGTCCAGCTCGAACGCCAGCGGCTGGCGGAGCGGCTGATCGAGCTGGGCCGCCAGCGCGAGGCCGCCGTCCAGACGTTGGCGCGCGTG
>CAXRFJ010000054.1:0-2348 GCA_964229475.1 Rubrivirga sp. | reverse complement strand
TCGCCGTGGGCAACGTGGTCGGGTCGAACATCGCCAACATCGGGCTGATCCTCGGCGCCGCCGCGCTCGTGCGGCCGTTCCTCACCGACGCCTCGGTCCTCCGGCGTGACCTCCCGGTGCTGCTGGGCGCGACGGGGTTGGGCGTCGGGATCCTGCTCGACCGCGTGGTGGGGCGGGGGGAGGGCGCGCTCCTCCTCGTGGCGCTGGCCGCCTACCTCGCGTGGAGCCTCCACGAGGCGCGGCGGGCGTCGCGCGACCGGCTCCGCGTGCCGGCGGTGGGCGAGCTGCCCGACGCGACGGCCGGCCCCGTGTGGCGCGACGTCGCCGCCGTCGGCCTCGGGCTCGTCGGGCTCGTGGTCGGGGCGGACTGGTTCCTGAGCGGCGCGGTCGGGCTCGCGGAGGCCGCCGGCGTGCCGAACGCCGTCATCGGGCTGACCGTCGTGGCGCTGGGGACCAGCCTGCCGGAGCTGGCGACGTCGGTCGTGGCCGCCGTGCGGGGCGAGAGCGAGATCGCCGTCGGGAATGTGGTCGGGTCGAACCTGTTCAACGTGCTGGGCATCCTGGGCGTGGCCGCGCTCGTGCGGCCGATCGTGGCGCCGGGCCTCCAGACGGTCGACCTCGTCGTGATGGCGGCGTTCGCGCTCGTCCTCCTCCCGATGATGTGGAGCGGGCGGCGGCTGGTCCGCGTCGAGGCCGCGCTCTTGGCGGCCGGCTACGTCGGCTACGTCGGGTTCCTCGCGCTCGCCCACACCTGAGCTCGCCCGCCTCGGGGCCGGCCGGGCGCCTCGCGTGGCGACGGCGCCGGACGGGGGGAGGCGGCCGGATTCGCCGGAAACGGAACGGCGCCCGCAGAACGTTGCCCGGCCGCCGCCGTAGTCTCCGCCCGACTTCCCCCGCACCGATGGAGCTCTCGACCGACGAGTCCACCCAGGCCGCCCAGGCGCCGCAACGGCCGCGCCGCCACTCCCGCCAGGTCACCCTCCGCCACACCGTCGACGGCGTCGAGCACGAGACCCACGTCGGCGGCGGCGCCCCGATCACGGTCCAGTCCATGACGACGGGCAAGACGCACGACGTCGAGGGGTGCCTCGCCGAGGTCCGCACGCTGGCCGAGGCCGGCGCCGACGTCGTCCGCGTGGCCGTGCCCCGGCCCGAGGACGCCGACGCGCTCGCCGCCATCGTCGCGGGCAGCCCGGTCCCAATCGTGGCCGACATCCACTTCAACCACACCTACGCCCTCAAGGCCCTCGAGGCGGGCGTGGCGAAGGTCCGCATCAACCCGGGCAACATCGGGAAGCCGGAGTGGGAGCGGGAGGTCCTCCGGGCGGCCAAGGACCGCGGCGTGCCGATCCGGATCGGCGTCAACGGCGGGTCGCTCGAGAAGGACATCCTCGACAAGTACGGCTACCCGCGGCCCGAGGCCCTCGTCGAGAGCGCGCTCCGCCACGCCGAGGTCTGCGACCGCGAGGACTTCCAGGACGTCGTGATCTCGGTCAAGCACTCCGACGTCTACTTCATGATCCAGAGCTACCGGCTCCTCGCCGAGCAGACGGACTACCCGCTCCACCTCGGCGTCACGGAGTCCGGGAGCCTCAAGACCGGCCCGATCAAGTCGAGCATCGGGATCGGCAGCCTCCTCGCGGACGGGATCGGCGACACGATCCGCGTGAGCCTCGCGGCCGACTCGGTCAACGAGGTCAAGGTGGGCCACCAGATCCTCAAGTCGCTCCGCCTCGGGCGGCCCGGCGTCAACGTCATCGCGTGCCCGACGTGCGGGCGCCTCGCCGGCGACCTGTTCTCGGTCGTCGACGACGTGGAGGAGGCCGTGGCCAAGCGCGGCTTCGAGCGCGACCTCAACGTGGCGCTCATGGGCTGCGCCGTCAACGGCCCGGGCGAGGCCGCCGGCGCCGACCTCGGCGTGTCGCTCGGCCGCGGCCGGGCCCACGTGTTCAAGAAGGGCCAGATCGTCGGGACCGTCGACCAGGACGAGATCGCCGACGCCGTGATCGACCTCATCGAGCGCTGGGACGAGCCGGCCGACGACGCGGCCTAGCCCGCCTCGACGCCGAGGCGGACGGGGCGCTAGCGGACGACCGCCAGTCGGTGCGCCGGCGCGCCGAGGCCGACGGGGCGGACGAGGTAGACGCCCGCCGGGAGCGCCGGCACCGTCACCGGCCGCCGGCCGACGCCCTCGGGCAGCCGCGCGACGCGCCGGCCCAGCAGGTCGACGACGTCGAGCGCCGCCGGCCGCGCCGTCTCGACCACGACGCGTCCGCCGGGGCGGACCGTCGACGGGTACAGCCGCCAGTCGGGCCGGGCCGGGTCTGCGGGGCCATCACGCGCTCGGC
>CAXRFJ010000053.1:0-2356 GCA_964229475.1 Rubrivirga sp. | reverse complement strand
CGCGCCGTCCGACTTCCCCGAGGCCGTCGAGGCCGAGGCCGAGCGGATCACGGCGGGCATCACGAAGAAGGAGGTCGCCCGCCGGCTCGACCTCCGCGACGCCAACGTCTTCACCATCGACCCCGAGGACGCCAAGGACTTCGACGACGCCATCCACGTGACCGACCTCGGGAGCGGGATGTACGAGGTCGGCGTCCACATCGCCGACGTGAGCCACTACGTCCCGCAGGGCGGGCTCATCGACCGCGAGGCGTACGACCGCGCGACGAGCACCTACCTCGTCGACCGCGTCATCCCGATGCTCCCCGAGGCGCTCTCGAACGGCGTCTGCTCGCTCCGCCCGCGCGAGGACAAGCTGGCCTACTCGTGCATCCTGACCGTCGACGGCGGCGGGAACGTCCACTCGTGGGACATCCGCGAGACCGTGATCCACTCGAAGCAGCGGTTCACCTACGACCAGGCCCAGGCGGTCCTCGACGGCAAGGACCACCCCCTCGCCGCCGACGTCCGCCGAGCCGGCGAGCTGGCGGAGACGCTCACGGCAAAGCGGATGAGCGAGGGCGCCATCGACTTCGACGTGCCGGAGGTCCGCGTCCAGCTCGACGCCGAGGGCCAGCCGGTCGACGTCTACGAGAAGGAGCGGAAGGCGGCCAACCGGCTGATCGAGGAGTTCATGCTCCTCGCCAATCGGGCCGTCGCCGAGGAGGCCTCGAAGCGCGAGGTCCCGTTCGTCTACCGCATCCACGACGACCCCGACCGCGAGCGGATCAAGGCCCTCGCCGACTACGTGAAGACGTTCGGCCGCACGCTCCCGCACAAGGACGGGCTCGTCGAGCGGGCCAAGCTCAACGACCTGCTCAAGGAGGTGAAGGGGACGCCCGAGGCGCCCGTCATCGAGCAGGCCGCCATCCGGTCGATGTCGAAGGCGATCTACTCGCCTGACAACATCGGCCACTACGGGCTCGGGTTCGCGCACTACGCCCACTTCACGAGCCCCATCCGCCGCTACCCGGACCTCATCGCGCACCGGATCCTCAAGCGGATGCAGGACCAGCAGCCGGGCCCCATCCCGACCGAGGAGACGCTCGCGGAGATGTCGGAGCACTGCTCCGAGCGCGAGCGCGAGGCGACCGAGGCCGAGCGCGAGTCGATCAAGCTCAAGCAGGTCGAGTACGCCGCCCTCCACCTCGGCGAGGAGTTCGACGGGGTCGTCGTCGGCGTGACGAAGTTCGGCGTGTTCGTCCAGATGACGAGGCTGCTCGTCGAGGGCCTGTGCCACGTCCGCGAGATGGACGGGTACTGGGAGTACGACGAGCGGCGGTACACGCTCTTCAACAAGGGCTCGGGCCACCGCATCCGCGTCGGGCAGGCGTGCCGCGTCAAGATCGAGGCGGCCGACCCCGAGACGCGCCGCGTCGACCTCGGCTTCGTCGAGCTGCCGGGCGGCAAGCCCGACGGCCAGGGCGACCGGAAGGCGAGGGGCAGCAAGGCCCAGGAGCGCCGCTCGAAGCGGAAGACGCGCGGCAAGCGCCGCCGCCGGCGCTGACCGCCTGCGCCTCGGCCGGCGTGTTTCCGGCCGAGGCGCCTGATCGTGAAGGAGATACGAAGCGGTGGGCGGTCCCGTTGGGACGGCTCACCCACCGGGGACTCACCCACCCCTCCCATGCGCTCTCTCCTCCTCGTGGTGGCCCTCGCGGGCTGCCAGGCCGGCTCCGCACCGGCCGACTCCGCCGCCGGCTACGACGCCGTCGCTCCCGAGTCCGCCCCGCTGGCGGACGTCGCCGCCGAGGCCCTCGCAGCCGACGACCTCGCCGCCGAGCCGCTCGCGGCCCCGCCCGCCTCGGCGCCCGCCCGGACCCGGACCGCAGCGACCGGGAGCTCTGCTGAAGAGCCACCGCCCCCGCCGGCCGACCGCCCCGCCGTCTCGCCTGACGCCGTCGCCCAGGACGCCGCGCTGGCGTCCCGGCTCCTCCGCCGCTCGGCCGACCTCCGCGTCACGACCGAGGCGTTCGACGAGACGCTGCGGGAGGCCCGCGCCGTCGCCGGCCGCTACGGCGGGATGGTCGCGGGCGAGGACGGCTCCGCCTACGACGGCGGCGAGGCCCGCTCGACGCTCACGCTCCGCGTCCCGTCCGACCGGTTCGACGCCGCGCTCGACGCCCTCGCCGCGCTCGGCACCGTCGAGTCGCGGTCGGTGTCCGTCGACGACGTGACGGGCCAGGTCGTCGACATCGAGGCCCGGCTCCGGGCCCAGCGCGCGGCCGAGGCCCGCTACGTCGCCTTCCTCGCCGAGGCCGGCTCGATCCCCGAGATGCTGGCGGTCCAGGAGCGCCTCGACCGCGTCCGCGCCGACATC
>CAXRFJ010000052.1:0-9511 GCA_964229475.1 Rubrivirga sp. | reverse complement strand
CGTCGCCGCCGACGCGTGGAGCGCGGCCGACCGCGCGCTCGCCGCGGCCCGCGCCCACGTCTGGGCGGACGACGCGTTTCCGGAGCCGTCCGACGCCGAGGCCTCGGACGGCGCCCCCCACCTGGCCTCTCCCCGGCGGGGGGAGGGGACGCTCGCCCTCGACGCGTCGTCGCTCCGCGAGTGGAACGGGATCGGCGGGTTCTCCCAGAGCGGCACGGAGTATGTGATGCACCTCCGCCCGGACCGCGACGGCCGCCTCGCGCTGCCGCCGCTCCCGTGGACCAACGTGATCGCCAACGAGGCCGGCGGGTACCTCGTCTCGGAGGTCGGGTCGGCGTCGTCGTGGAGCGCGAACAGCCGCGAGAACCGCGTCTCGCCGTGGTCCAACGACCCCGTCGAGGACCCGCACGCGGAGGCGCTCTACGTGCAGGACGCCGACGCCGGCACGCTCTGGTCGCCGACGGGCGGCCCGGTCGCCCCCCGTGCCCCGGTCGAGGTCCGCCACGGGTTCGGTTATAGCACGTGGCGGACCTCGGTCGAGGGCGTCGAGCAGCACACGACGCAGTCGATCGCGCCCGACGCCTCGGCGCGGCTCACGGTCGTCCGGCTCACGAACACGACGGACGCGCCGCGGCGGCTGGCGGTGACGGCCAGCGCCCGCGTCGTGCTCGGCGCGCTGGCCCACGAGTCCGACCGGACGGTGGTCACGGAGCGCGACGGCGACGCCGTGTTCGCCCAGAACCCGGTCCGCGGCGAGTTCTCGGAGCGCGTCGCCGTCGCCCGGACCGTCGCGCCGGACGGTGCCGAGGTGTCGCTGACCGGCGACCGCGCTGCCTTCCTCGGCCGGTTCGGCTCGCCCGCCGCGCCGCGCGCGCTCGTCGAGGGCGGCCCGCTCGACGGCGCCGTCGGCGCCGGGCTCGACCCGCTCGTGGCCCACCGCGTCGCGTTCGACCTGGCCCCCGGCGAGACGACGGCCGTCGCGTTCGTGCTGGGCGAGGCCGCCGACCGCGCCGCGGCCGGGGCCCTCGCGGCCCGGGTCGCCCCCCTCGGCGCCGTCACCGAGGCGGTCGAGGCCACGACGCGGTTCTGGGCCGAGACGACGGGCGCGCTCCAGATCGAGACGCCCGAGCCGGCCCTCGACCTGATGGCGAACGACTGGCTCCTCTACCAGAACCTCGCGTGCCGCCTCTGGGGGCGGACCGCCTTCTACCAGAGCGGCGGCGCCTACGGCTTTCGCGACCAGCTCCAGGACACGTCGGCGCTCGTCTACGCGCGGCCGGACCTCACGCGCGCGCAGATCCTCCGCAACGCGGCCCACCAGTTCGAGGAGGGCGACGTGCTCCACTGGTGGCACCCGCCGCTCTCGAAGGGCATCCGCACCCGGTTCGCCGACGACCTCCTCTGGCTCCCGCTCCTCGCCTCGTCGTACGCCCAGACCACGGGCGACGTCGGCGTGTTCGACGAGGACGTCCGCTTCCTGACCGCGCCGCTCCTGGAGGACGGCCAGGACGAGGTGTTCCTCCTGCCGGAGGACGCCGGGACGTCGGCGAGCGTCTACGAGCACGCGGCCCGCGCCATCGACCGGTCGCTCGCGGTCGGGGACCACGGGCTCCCGCTGATGGGCGTCGGCGACTGGAACGACGGGATGAACCGCGTCGGGCGCGAGGGGAGGGGCGAGAGCGTGTGGATGGGGTTCTTCCTCGCCGCCACGATCGACGCGTTCCTCCCGCACGTCGAGGCCCGCGGCGACGGCGACCGCGCCGAGCGCTACCGCCAGCACCGCGCGCACCTCCAGGACGCGCTCAACGACGCCGGCTGGGACGGCGACTGGTACCGCCGCGCGTTCTACGACAACGGCGCCGTGATGGGCTCGAGAGAGAGCGACGAGTGCCAGATCGACGCGCTCGCCCAGGCGTGGGCCGTCCTCTCCGGTGTCGCGCCCGAGAGCCGGGCCCGGCAGGCCCTCGACGCGATGGAGGCGCGGCTCGTCGACGAGGAGGCCGGCCTGCTCCGGCTGCTCGACCCGCCGTTCGACACCACGCCCAACGACCCGGGCTACATCAAGGGCTACGTGCCGGGCGTCCGCGAGAACGGCGGGCAGTACACGCACGCCGCGCTGTGGGCCGTGCGGGCCCTCGCGCAGGCCGGGCGCTGCGAGCGCGCCGCGCCGCTCCTGGCGATGCTCAGCCCGGTCCGCCACGGCGACTCGCCGGAGGCCGTCGCGACCTACCAGACCGAGCCCTACGTGATCGCGGCCGACGTCTACGGCGTCGCGCCCCACGTCGGGCGCGGCGGGTGGACGTGGTACACCGGCTCGGCCGGGTGGATGCTCCGCGTCGCCGTCGAGTCGGTCCTCGGGTTCGGGATCGACGGCGGCGAGGCGATCACGCTCGCCCCGTGCATCCCGGCCGCGTGGCCGGGCTTCACGCTCCGCTACCGCCTGCCCGACGGCACCGGCACGGTCTACACGATCCGCGTCGTCCGCGGCGAGGCCGACGTGCTGGCGGTGGACGGCGTCCCGGTCGGCCCGTCCGAGGGCGGCTGGCGGGTCCCGATCGAGCGCGACGGCCAGCCCCACGTCGTCCGCCTGACGCTGGCGTAGGCGGCGGGGGCCGGCCGGCCTCGGGTACCTTCGCGGCATGGAGGCGGTCTTCCTCATCGGTGCGGCGCAGGGCGTGTTCCTGGCGGCGGTCCTCGCGAGCCGGGGCTCGCTGCCCAACCGGCTGCTCGCCGTGCTCGTGCTGGCGTTCTCCGTCGACCTCGCGATGGCGGTCTACCACGCCTCCGAGGCGAGCGCCCGCCACCCGGCGCTCATCGGGCTTGACCTCCCGCTCGCGTTCGCCTACGGCCCGCTCCTCTACCTCTACGTCCGGACGTTCGCCGAGCGGGCGGCCCGGCTCCGCCCGTCGGACGCGTGGCACGCCGTCCCGTTCGTGGCCGCGGCGCTGTTCTTCGTCCCGCTCTGGGGGGCGTCGGGCCCCGAGAAGCTGGCCGTCCTCCGGGCCCCCGGCCTCGCGTTCCAGACGCGGGCGCTCGTCGTGATCAACCCGTTGAAGATGCTCCTCGGCGCGGGCTACCTCGCGCTCGTCGTCGCGGTCCTCCGGCGCGCCACCCGGCGGGCGGAAGGGGGCGCGCCGGCCGACCGGGTCCGGCTCCGGTGGCTCCAGACCCTGACCGCCGGCGTCGTGGCGATGCTCGGCGTCTCGGTGGTGCTCTACGCGCTCGGCGGGCGCGCGGCGGGCGTCGGCATGGACCCCGACGCGCCGTTCGACGACCTCACCCTCCTGGCCGTGACGGTCTTCGTCTACGCCATCGGCTACTTCGCGCTGCGGCAGCCGGAGATCACGACGGCCGCGCCGGAGCCGGCCCCGGACGAGCCCGCCGCCGAGCCGTACGCGCGGTCCGGGATGACGGCGGAGGAGGCCGGGCGGTACCGCGACCGCCTCGTGGCGCTCATGGAGACCGAGCACCTCTACCGCCGCGGCGACCTCACGCTCCCCGACCTCGCCGGTGCCCTCGGGGTCACGCCGCACAACCTGACCGAGGTCCTCAGCACCCAGCTCGGGCAGACGTTCTACGAGGTCGTCAACGGGTACCGCGTCCGCGAGGTGCAGGCGCGGCTGGCCGACCCGGCCTTCGCCGACTGGACGGTCCTGGCGATCGGGATGGAGGCCGGGTTCAACGCCAAGTCGTCGTTCAACGCGGCGTTCAAGCGGCACGCGGGGATGACGCCGTCCGAGTACCGCCGCCAGCGCGCCGAGGCGGTCTAGGCCGCGTCCGGGCGTCCAGCCCCGCTGGACGGGACGTGTGGGCGGGTCCCGACGGGCGGGCGTGGTCGAACGCGGGGGCCCCGGGCGGCGAGCCTCGGGCTCTACCTCGTCCCCCGCCCGTGCTCCGTCTGTCCGCCGTCCTCGGCCTCTTCCTTCTCGCCCCCGCGGCGCTCGCCCAGACCCAGACCGTCCGCGGCGTCGTGCTCGACCGCGACACGCGCGTGCCCCTCGCCGGCGCGACCGTCGTCATGGCCGACTCCGACCCGCTGCTCGGGGCGTCGACCGACGCCGACGGCCGGTTCGTCCTCAGGGCCGTCCCGCTCGGGCGGCAGACGCTCCACGTCCGCTCGCTCGGCTACGAGCCGGCCGTCCTGCCGACCGTGCTCGTCCGCGCCGGGCAGGAGACGGTCCTCGAGGTCGCCCTGGCCGAGGCGGTCGTCGAGGCGGGCGAGGTCGTGGTGACGGCCGCGGCCCGCGACGGGCGGCCGACGGACGAGATGGCGGCCGTCAGCGCCCGGTCGTTCTCGGTCGAGGAGGCCCGCCGCTACGCCGGCGCCGCCGACGACCCGGCCCGCCTCGCGGCGGCGTTCGCCGGGGTCGCCACGGCCGGCAGCGGCGTGCAGGACAACGCGATCGCGATCCGCGGGAACGCGCCGAAGGGCGTCGGCTGGAGGCTGGAGGGCGTCCCGATCCCGACGCCCAGCCACTTCGCCGGGCTGACCGTCGCGGGCGGCGGCGGGCTCACCCTCTTCAGCGGCCGCCTCCTCGCCGACTCCGACGTGTTCACGGGCGCCTTCCCCGCGGCCTACGGCGACGCGCTCGCGGGCGTGTTCGACATGCGGTTCCGGACGGGCAACCCGGCCACGCGCGAGCACACGGCCCAGGTCGGCGTGATCGGCGTCGAGGTCGCCTCCGAGGGGCCGATCCGGTCCGGCGGCGAGGCCACCTACCTCGCCAACTACCGCTACTCGACGCTCGGGCTGCTCCTCCCGCTCCTCCCCACCGAGGGCGGCATCACGTACCAGGACCTCGCCTTCAAGGTCGCCGTCCCGACGCGCGGCGCCGGCCGGTTCGAGGTCTGGGGGTTGGGCGGGCTCGACGCGCAGGACGACGTCGAGACGCGCGACTCGACGGCGTGGGAGTCCGAGCTGTGGGACCGCTCGCGCATCGGGCTCGACCTCGGCGTCGGCGCGGCCGGCGTGTCGCACCACCTCGTCCTCGGTCGGCGCACGGCCCTCCGGACGACGGTGGCTGCGACGGGCCGCCGCACGGCCTACCGCCAGCAGCGGCTCGACGACGCGCTCGTCCTCCAGCCCGAGCTCCGGATTGAGGCGACCGACGCCCGCGCCATCGTCGGGGCGACGCTCACGCACAAGCCGACCGCGCGCCTCCTCACCGAGGCCGGCGCCACCGTGCAGGGGCTCCACTACGACCTCGACGTCCGCTCGGCCCTCGATCACCAGCCGCCGCTCGCGCCGGTCGCGGTGGGGGAGGGGCGGAGCATGCTCGCCGAGGCGTTCGCCCAGTCGCGGTGGACGCCCGCGGCCGGCCTCGACGTCACGCTCGGCGTTCACGCCCAGCACCTCGCGCTGACCGGGGCGACGGCCGTCGAGCCGCGCGCCGGCGTCTCGTGGGAGGTCGCGCCGGGGCAGGCGCTCAGCCTCGGCTACGGGCTCCACAGCCAGGCCGAGGACCTCCGGTTCTACCTCGCCCAGACGCCCGACGGGGAGCAGCCAAACCGCGACCTCGGGTTCGCCCGCGCGCACCACCTCGTCGCCGGCTACCGGCAGGCGCTCGGCCGGGCCCTGAGCGCCCAGGTCGAGGTCTACGGCCAGCGGCTGGTCGACGTGCCCATCGTGCCCGCCACGAGCACGTCGCTCCTCAACCTCCGCCAGGGCTGGACGTTCGCCGAGCCGCTGGCGAACGACGGCGCCGGCTCGAACGTGGGCGTCGAGGTCACCGTCGAGCGCCCGCTCCGCGCCGGCACGTACGCGCTCCTGACCGGGTCGCTGTTCCGCTCGCGCTACCGCGGCGGCGACGGCGTCTGGCGGCCGACGCGGACCGACCAGGGCTACGCCGTCAACGCGCTCGTGGGGCGGGAAGTCCAGATCGGCGACGACCTGCTGGGGCTCAACCTCCGGGTGGCGGCGCTCGGCGGCGAGCGCCGGAGCCCCATCGACGAGGCCGCCTCGGCCGCGCGCGAGGAGGTCGTGACCGACGAGGCGCGGGCGTTCTCGGAGCGGATGCCCGCGATCTGGCTCGTCGACGTCACGGCGACGTACCGGATCAACGGGCGGCGGGTGTCGCAGGTCGTCGCGCTCCAGCTCAAGAACGCGCTGGCCGCCCGCGACACGGCCTTCGACTACAACCTCCGGCTCGGCCGCGTCGAAGAGATCCGCGAGGGCTACCCGCTCCCGCTCCTCAGCTACACGCTGGAGTTCTGACGCCGTCCGCCTCGGGGCCGAGGCGGGGAGGGCCGGCGGGTCAGTCGTCCCCGGCGGCCTCCTGGAGCGAGGCGGCGGTCTGCGAGGCCGCGGCCGTGACGGCCTCGGTGGTGGGGATGCGCGGGGCCTCCTCGAGCGCGCCGCCGTTCGAGTCGATGACCTCGCGGTAGAAGCGGGCGCTGTGCTTGGGCGTCCGCTCCAGCGTCTCGAAGTCGACGTGGACGAGCCCGAACCGCTTCGACGTGCCCTGGCTCCACTCGACGTTGTCGAGGAGGGACCACGCGAAGTAGCCGCGGACGTCGGCGCCGGCGTCGAGGGCGTCGCGGACGGCGAGGAGGTGGTCGTGGAGGTAGGCGATCCGCAGCGGGTCCGGGACCTCGCCGCCGACGGGCTGGGGCGGGTCGGGGAACGCCGCGCCGTTCTCGGTGACGTAGAGGGCCGGGTCGCCGTACTCGTCCTTCATCCAGACGAGGAGGTCGCGGAAGGCGGGCGCGTAGACCTCCCAGCCCATCTCCGTGTACGGGTGCCGCGGCTGGCGGACGCGCCGCGCGCGCTCCGGCGGGTCGCTCGGGTCGGCCACGCAGACGGCGCGCGTGTAGTAGTTGACGCCGAAAAAGTCCGTCTCGGTCTGGATCTCGCCGAGGTCGTCGAGCGGGAGGTCCGGCCACGACGCGCCAAACACCTCGGGCAGCTTCTCGGGGTAGCGGCCGTGGACGACCGGGTCCAGAAAGATCCGGTTCATGTAGGCGTCGGCGCGGGCCGTCGCCTCGACGTCCTCGGGGCGGTCGGTGGCGGCCACCTTCGGCTCCAGGTTGACCGCGAGGCCGACCGACTCGGCGCCCTCGGCCCGGAGCGCGGCCGTCGCCCGGGCGTGGGCGAGGAGGAGGTGGTGGGCCGCCCACGCGCCCTCCTCGTGGACCCGGTGCCCCGGCGCGAGCCCGCCGCGGACGTACCCGCCGTCCATCACCACCCACGGCTCGTTGAGCGTGATCCAGTGCCGCACGCGGTCGCCGAGGCGGTCGTGGACGACGCGGGCGTAGTCGGCCAGCCAGTCGGCGACGTCGCGGTTGAGCCAGCCGCCGCGGGCGTCGAGCGCCGCCGGGAGGTCCCAGTGGTAGAGCGTGAGCATGGGCTCGATGCCCGCCTCGGTGAGCGCGTCGACGAGGCGGTCGTAGAAGTCGAGGCCGGCGGCGTTGACGGCGCCCGTGCCGGCGGGCAGCACGCGGCCCCAGTTCACGCTGAAGCGGTAGGCCTGGAGGCCGAGCCGTTGCATGAGGGTCACGTCCTCCGGCATCCGGCGGTAGTGGTCCGTGGCCACGTCGCCGGTCTCGCCGCCGACCGTCAGGCCGGGCGTCCGCGCGAAGCGCTGCCAGATGCTGGGGCCGGCGCCGTCGGCGAGGGGCGAGCCCTCGATCTGGAAGGCGGAGGTGGCGGCGCCCCAGAGGAAGCGGTCGGGGAAGGGCATGGGGGACGGGCGGGCGGAGGGGAGGGAAGGCTACGGCGGGCCGGCGCGCGCGGACGTGACGCGCGAGCGGATTCCGCGGGCACGGCTCGGGCGGGGGCAGGCGTTCCCCGGGGCGCCGGTCCCTATCTTGCCGCCCCACCGTTCGGGCCGACGTCCCCCCGTGCCCTCTCCCGACACCCCCGCCGACCCCGCGCCGGACACGACCGCCCCCGACGCCACGCCGGAGCCCGCGTCCGCCGCGGACGCCGCCCGTGCGCCCGAGGCGGACGCCCCGGCGCCCGCGCCCACGGGAGCCTCCGGCGAGGCGCCCGCCGCGTTCGACGAGGAGCCGTCGCTCCGGGCCCACCTCGCCGAGACGTGGCGGACCACGCCGCCGCTCGTGCGCTGGGGCGCCGTCGCGCTGGCGGCGCTCCTCGTCGGGTGGCTCGTCGTCCCGCCCGTGATCGAGGCGACCGAGGGGCCGACCGAGGAGGAGCGCCAGGAGCAGGCCGCGCGCGACCGCGCCATGTGGGCCGCCATGCTCCGCCAGTCGCCCACGGAGATCGGCGCGGACCCCATCGCGGGCTCGCTCGGCCCCGGCGACGCCGAGCGGACCGACGACCGCTACGCCGACTACTACGTCCACCAGGCCGACAGCGTCGCGTTCTCGGTCCTCGTCACCTCCGACGAGTTCGCGCCCGACGTGGCCGTCCGCCTCCCCGACGGCACGACCGTGGCCGCCTCGAGCCTCCTCCAGACCGACTCGCGCGCCGAGGTCGAGGGGCTCCAGGGGCCGGGCCGGTTCGAGATCGTGGTCACGTCGCGGGCCGCGCGCGCGACGGGCGCCTACGAGCTCGCCGTGATCTCGCAGCACGCGGCCGACTCGGTCTACGTCGACGGCGAGGCCCGGCTCGACACGCTCGGCGACGGGCCGCGGCGGGCCGGCCGGTTCGAGCGGATCTACGGCGTCTCGACCGACACCGACCTCCCGGTCCTCGTCCGCGTCGTGTCGTCGGCGTTCCGGCCGCGCGTCGAGCTCCTCGGCCCCAACGGCCGCGTCCGCGACGACTCGTGGTCGCTGGAGCGGATCGCGCAGGGCGACAGCCTCTACGGCGTCGTCGCGCGGTACCTGCCGGGGTGGGAGGCGCCGTACCGGCTCCTCGTGAGCTCCGAGGAGGAGGGCGCTACGGGCCCGTTCGCGCTCGAGGCCCTCAGCGTGCCCATCCGCGACCTCGCGATCGGCGAGGCCGGCCAGCGGAGCGTCCTCGGCGACGAGAGCTGGCTCCGCGACGGCCGCTACCTCGACACCTACCGCGTCCGCGTCCCGAAGGGCCAGCGGACGACGATCCGCCTGACGTCGGAGGCGTTCGCGCCGGCCTTCCGCGTGTGGCGCGTCCAGCGGCAGTCGCGGACCGACGTCACGGAGGCGATGAACGAGGCGGGGGCGGCGGCCGTCGAGTACGAGGCCGAGCTCGACGAGGGCGAGTACTACGTCGAGGTCACGTCCGGCGGCGAGGACCCCGACGAGGTGCCCGAGGCGCCCGTCGGCGGCGAGTACGGCCTCACGGCCCGCGTCGAGCGGCTCGAGCCGGCCGACCCGGAGCCGGGCGCGGGCGAGGCGCCGTCGGGCTCGCGCGTGTTCGCGACCGAGGTCCGGCGGACGGGCCAGAGCGGCGGGAGCACGTTCGAGGTCGGCGTGACGAACGTGGCGATCTCGTACCCCGGCGGCGCGCGGACGCGCGTCCAGCTCAGCGTGACCGTCCGCTCCGTCGACTACACCGGCAACTGGGCGCCGTGGGAGAGCTTCGCCCGCCAGGCCTACCTCGTCGACGACCGCGGCCGGCGCTACACCG
>CAXRFJ010000051.1:0-13628 GCA_964229475.1 Rubrivirga sp. | reverse complement strand
GGCCCGGGCCGTCTCCGCCGCCCGCCGGGGGGGGCCCGCGGCCTCCGGCCGCCCCGCCGAGGCGGGCGGCCTCGACCTCCTCCAGCCGACGGCGAACGGCGCCCTCGTCCACGACGCGCCCGACAAGTTCTACATGGGCCTCAACACGCCCGTCGACTCGCTCCGCCCCGAGAAGTGGGAGGGCGGGCAGTACGGGTTCGTGCGCGATCCCGTCCCGACCGTCTTCGGCCGGCGGACCTTCCGGCGCGTCCACGAAGGCGTCGACATCGCGCCGGTCGGGCGGGACGCCAGCGGCAACCCCATCGACACCGTCTTCGCCATCGACCGCGGGACGGTGGCCTACGCCAACACGAGCGCGGGCGCGTCGAGCTACGGCAAGTACGTCGTGGTCGAGCACGAGTGGAGCGGGAGCCCGGTCTACAGCCTCTACGCCCACCTCGCCGAGGTCTTCGTCCGCGCGGGCCAACCCGTCGCGCAGGGCGCCCAGCTCGGGAAGATGGGCTACACGGGGCGCGGCCTCGGCCGCGAGCGGGCCCACGTCCACCTCGAGATCGCGTTCATGGTCAATCGGCACGAGCCGCTGTGGTTCGCCGAGTACTTCGGCTCGAACGACCTCCACGGGCGCTTTTTCGGGACCAACCTCGCCGGCGTCCCGCCCGCGGATCTCTACCTCGCCCTCGAGCAGAACCCTGGGCTGACGTTCCCCGAGTACGTGCGGTCGCTGGAGGAGGGCTACGTCGTCGACCTGCCGGGCGGCAAGCCGCTCGACCTCCTCGAGCGGTACCCGTGGCTCGGCGAGGAGGCCGCCGCCGCGGACCCCGCCGAGGTGCCCGCCTGGCGGATCGCGTTCACGCAGGAGGGCGCGCCGATCCGCGTCGAGGTCGCGCCGGAGCCGGTCGACCGGCCGACGGTCGAGGGCGTGTCGCTCGGCATCTGGCTCACGGACGGGAGCACGAACCGGATGCTCCAGCGCCGCGGCCTGAGCTACGAGCCGGCGTCGCGCGGCTACTCGTACTTCGCCCTCTACGCGACGACGGCCGAGGGCGCCCCGCGCTGGTAGCGCCCTCGGCCGCCCCCGCGCCGGGGCGGTGGGGCGCGCTCAGATGTCGATACCGGCCACGAAGTCCTGCCGCGTGCGCCCGAGCTTGTCGATGACCGCCTGCCGGACCGTGGCGTAGATCCGCTCGTTGAGGACGACGCGCTGGGTCGAGAAGTAGAAGTTGATGCTCTGGGTGCTCCAGCTCCAGAACAGGAACCGGCCCTTGTGCTCGTCGGCCTTGAAGTAGAAGGCCCCGAGGGCCATCGCGACGTTGCCCGAGGTGTCCTGCTGCGCGGTGGCGAGCTGGAAGTTGCCGCCCTCGCCCTGCGAGCCGTTCGCGTCGAACAGGACGATCTGGTCGCTGTCGGGGTTCGCCTTGTCGAGCGCGTCGAGCGCCGCCGTGAGGATCGCGAGCTCGTTGCCCGTCGCCGCGGCCTTGATGATCTCGAGCGCGGCCTTGTCCATCCGGACCGACGTGCCCGAGGCCTCGTAGCGCTGGAAGCCGAAGCCGCCGACGACCCAGCCGAGGTTCTCGAGGACCTCCCGGTAGTAGCCGTACCACTGCTCCGTCTGGCGCTCGCGGTCGTACTTCTTGTTGGCCGCCAGCTGGGCGAGGAGCGTCGAGTCCAGCACGTCGTTCTGGCGCTCCACGCTGATCCCCTCGACAAAGGTCACGGCGCTGCCGGCGTCGACGAACGCCGCCGCCGCGCCGTCGGCGCGGCGGAGCGCGGCCACCGACCGCCGGCCGACGAGGTCGGAGGCGGCCTCCGGCGTGGCCAGTTCGAGGGACGTGACGTAGGCGGCACGGGTGGTCGGGGCGAGGACTTCCATGGGAGTCGGGGGTCGAGAGAGAAGGGGTCAGATCGATCGTTTCGATCTGTGTTCAGAGATGATGTTAGGGGGTGGGGTATTCGCGTTCATCGTGGAAAGACATGAGGTGGTGTTGGGTCGCGGCGAATCGTGGGGTTGCAGGAGTCGGGAGCGGAGCGTCGGGCCGTTTGCTTCCGGGTGCGGCGTGTGCGCCCGGGGCGCGACCTTGTCGTCCCGCCTCCCCGCCGCCATGCCCTCCGTGTCCACGCCCGCCCGCAAGCGGATCGCCCTCGTCGCCCACGACCATCAGAAGGCCGACCTCCTGGCCTGGGCCCGCTACAACCGCGACGCCCTCGCCGAGCACCACGTCATCGCGACCGGGACCACCGGCCGGCTCCTCGCCGAGACGCTGGGCCTGGAGGTCGAGCGCCTCCGCAGCGGCCCGCTCGGCGGCGACCAGCAGCTCGGCGCGCGGATCGCGGAGGGCGAGGTCGACGTGCTCGTCTTCTTCTGGGACCCGCTCGAGCCCGTCCCGCACGACCCCGACGTCAAGGCGCTCCTCCGCATCGCCGTCGTCTGGAACGTGCCCGTCGCTTGCAACCGGGCCTCGGCCGACTTCGTGTTCGCCTCGCCGCTCATGAGCGGGCCGTACGAGCGCGAGCTGCCCGACTACGAGGCCTACGTGAACCGGTCGGTCGGCGGCGGGGCGGGGCAGGGGGACTGACTTTCAGGCGAGAGTGAAAGTTTGGGGCGGGGCATCCCCGCTGCCTCTCGCCCGTTGACGACGCGAACCGACGCTGCCCCCATGGCCGACACGCCGACCCGCCCGACCGACGCCCCCGACCTCGACACCGGGGAGGACGGCGCCAACCCCGTTGCCGAGCTCTCGCGCGGGGTCGCCTCCGTCCTCCCGTTCCTCTACGTCGCCTGGGCCGACGGCCTCCTGACGCCGGCCGAGATCGCGGCGGCCCGCGAGCGGCTGGCGCAGGAGACGTGGATGACCGACGCCGACCGGCAGCAGGTCGCCGCGTGGCTCGACCCCGACGCGCCGCCCAGCGCGACGACCTACTTCGGGTGGGTCCGCACGATCCGCCGCGCCGCGCGCCACGTGCCGGACGTCTCCGAGAAGTCCCTGGCCGACCTCGGCGCCGACCTCGCCGCCCTCGCGGGGGCCGGCGACGGGGCCGGGCTGGCGCCCGAGGCCGCGCGCGCGCTGCGGGAGGTCGAGGCGATGCTCGGCGTCGTCGGGCCCGAGGTGCTCCGCGACCTCGTCGAGGAGCGGCCCGAGGCGGACGAGCCCGGCATCCCGCGCCCGGCGTTCGACGTGGCGGCGGTCCAGACGCTCCTCGACGGGCGCTACGCCGCGACGAAGGACCGCGTCCGGGACCTGCTCTCCGACCCGGCATTCGCCTACCCCGAGCCGTCGATCTCGAACGCCGCTTACCGCGACCTCGTCCTCTCCTGGACGCAGCGGCTGGCCGACGAGGGCCTCGGCGCGCTCGCCTACCCGACGTGGGCCGGCGGCGAGGGCGACATCGCCGAGTTCATCGCCGTCTTCGAGGTCCTCGCGACGCACGACCTCAGCCTGGTCGTCAAGTACGGCGTGCAGTTCGGGCTGTGGGGCGGGAGCGTCAACGCGCTCGGCAGCGACGACCAGCGGCGCGAGCTGCTGCCGCGGATCGGCTCGCTCGAGCTGCCCGGCGCGTTCGCCATGACCGAGCGCGGCCACGGCTCGAACGTCCGAGACCTCAACACGACGGCGACCTACGACCGCGACGCCGACGAGTGGGTGATCCGGACGCCGAGCGAGCACGACCACAAGGAGTGGATCGGCAACGCGGCGGCGCACGGGCGGATGGCGACCGTCTTCGCCCAGCTCGAGATCGACGGCGAGGGGTACGGCGTCCACGCGTTCGTCGTCCCGATCCGCGACGAGAGCGGCGCGCCGATGCCGGGCGTCCGGATCGAGGACAGCGGTCACAAGATGGGGCTCAACGGCATCGACAACGGCCGGCTCTGGTTCGACGGCGTCCGCGTCCCGCGCACGGCGCTCCTGAGCCGGTACGCCGAGGTCTCGGCCGACGGGACGTACTCGAGCCCGATCCCGAGCGCCGGCAAGCGGTTCTTCACCATGCTCGGCACGCTCGTCGGCGGGCGGATCGCGGTCGGCACGGGCGCCAACTCGGCGGCCAAGGCCGGGCTGACGGTGGCGGTCCGCTACGGCGACCGGCGGCGGCAGTTCGGGCCGGCGGGCGGGCCGGAGGTCGCGATCCTCGACTACCTCAGCCACCAGCGGCGCCTGCTCCCGCTCGTCGCCACGAGCTACGGCCTCACGTTCGCGCTCGCCCGGCTGGCCGAGGACTTCGCCGCGCTCGCGGAGGGCGGCGACACGCGCGAGATCGAGGGCCGCGCGGCGGCGCTCAAGGCGATGGCCTCGTGGCACGCGACGCGGGCGCTCCAGGAGGCGCGCGAGGCGTGTGGCGGCGAGGGCTTCCGCTGGTCCGCCCGCATCGCCCACCGCAAGGCCGACTCCGACATCTTCACCACGTTCGAGGGTGACAACACGGTCCTCCAGCTCCAGGTGGCCAAGGGCCTCCTGGCCGGGTACCGGCAGGAGTTCTCCGACCTCAACGCGTGGGGCCTCGTCCGCTACCTCCGCGAGCAGGCGGCGACGCGCGTCGGCGAGATCAACCCGCTCGCGCGGCGGAACACCGACCGCGACCACCTCCTCGACCCGGCCTGGCACCGCGACCTGTTCGAGCGCCGCGAGCGGATGCTCCTCGTCCAGGTCGCCGCCCGCCTCAAGGGCCGCCTCGACGCCGGCGTGGACTCGTTCGAGGCGTTCGTCGAGGTCCAGGACCACCTCCTCACGCTGGCGACGGCGAACGCCGAGCGCCTCGTGCTGGAGGCGTTCCAGGACGCCGTCGAGGCGCAGGAGGACGGCCAGATCAAGACGCTCCTCGGCCTCGTGTGCGGGCTCTACGCCCTCGAGCACGTCGAGCGCGACCGCGGTTGGTTCCTCGAGCAGAACCTCCTCGACGCGCCCGTCGCCAAGGCGGTCCGCTCCGAGGTCAACCGGCTGCTCCACCGGCTCCGCCCCGTCGCCGTCGAGCTCGTCGACGCGTTCGGCATCCCGGACGAGGTGCTGGGCTCGGAGATCGGCTCCGGCCGCCTCCCGCTCGACCCGTAGTCCCGCCCGCCTCGGGACCGAGGCCGAACACGCCATGCGCATCACCGACCTCGAAGCCGGCGCGGCCTACGTCGTCCGCCAGCCGTTCCGCGACGACGCGGGCACGCTCGTCCTGCCCGGCGACCGGATGACCTACGAGCGCTACCGCGCCGTGCCGGTCACGGGCGCCTTCGAGGTCGTCTTCCGGGAGGAGACGCTCGTGCTCCACGAGGACCGCCAGTCGGACGTCTGCGAGCACACGGAGCGGTTCCTCGCGGTCGACGAGTAGCCGGCGGGTCAGCCCTCGTCGAGCTCCAGCGTGCCGACGACGGGCAGGTGGTCGGACCCGCGGCGGGCGGCGTCGCTCGTGTGCGTCTCCAGCTCGACGACCTGCGCACCCCGCGCGTACATCCGGTCGAGCGCGAGGACGGGGCGGACCGACGGGTAGGACGCCGGCCAGTTCGCGTTGTGGTGGCGGTCCCGGAAGTGGTCGTCGAGCGCGCGGCTGGCCTTTGTGGGGCGCCACGCGTTCATGTCGCCGAGGAGCACGGCCGGGCCGTCGGCGAGGTGGGGGTGGTCGAGAAGGTGGCGGACCTGCCGGGCGCGCGTCCGGTCGACGAGGGCGAGGTGGGTGGCGGCGACCTGGAGGCTCCGCCGCTCGTCGCCGACGCGGACCGCCAGCGCGGCGCGGCGCTCCAGCCGGCCGAACGAGAGGTCGATGGTCAGCGCGCCCGAGAGCGGCCACCGCGAGAGGACGGCGTTGCCGAGCTCGCCCCGGCGGTGGAGCCGCGTGACGACGAACGCGAGGTGGAAGCCGAGGTCGCGGGCGAGCTGGCGCAGCGGGTCGTCGCCCTCGTACGGCCGGAGGGCCTCCTGGAGCGCGAGCACGTCGGCGCCGAGCTCGCCCACGACGGCGAACGCGCGCTCGGGCTCGTACTGCTTGCCCCCGCGGACGCCCGCCCAGCGGTGGACGTTGTAGGAGGCCACGCGGAGCTGCCGGCGCATCGGGGCGGGCTCGGCGGGCGGGGCCGCCAGGAGCTCGGCGAGGTACGGGGAGACGCGAGTGGGACGGGGCACGGAGAGGGCGACAATCGGGGGTGAAGACGGGGACGCAAGGTGCGACGATCCCGGGTCGTCCGTTATCCTCCGACAGAAACTCCTTCCCCTTATGGATCGCCTCCAGTGCAAGGCCTGCGGCTCGTTCTCGATGCTCCCGATGGACCTCGAGCCCGACGAGACCGACGAGCTCGATTTCCTGACTGACGAGCACGAGGCCCGCTTTTTCACCTGCCACGTCTGCGGCGACAACTGGCTCTCCGTCCGCCGCGTCGAGGGCGAAGACTGCCGGATCACGTTCGTCCACCAGATGGGCCTCCAGCCGCTCCTCAAGCGGACGGCCACGATGACGACACCGGTCGTCCTCAACGAGGACACCGTCGACCGCTGGGACTACTTCCTCGGCGACGCCGAGGTCGGCGAGCACCGCTGGCTCGACACGCTCGACGAGCGCCGCCGGATCCTTCGCTCGATCTGCTCGAACTAGGGCTCGGCCGAGCCCGACCCCGACGGGGCGTGCCATTGCGGCGCGCCCCGATTTTTGTGACCCGTCCGCCTCGGGCAGGCCGTCAGGGGAGCCGCACGCCTGCGAGGATGGCCAGGGCCTCGGCGCGGTGGGTGGCCCAGGCGGCCGCCGGGACTTCGATGGCGACGGCCCACAGCGTCGCGCCGCGCTGTGTGAACGCGACGGCCCCGCCCGTCCCCGGGCCCTCGACTTCCAGCCCGAGTCCCTCGGGCACCGGCGCCGGGCCGACCGGCGATGCGCCGTGGTCGCCGTACGTCGTCTGCCCCTTCGTCCTCCGCTCGCGGTAGAGCGCGTTGAGGCCCGTAACCCGCTCGACGCGGAGGAAGGCGTCGCGGCGCGGGCTGGCCGGGTTCGCGTTGCGCGCCGTGTAGAGCGCGTAGTCGGGGAGCTCGTCCTCGACGATCGTGAGCGGTCCGGTCCAGCTGCCCGGGAGCGTCACCGCGGCGCCCGTGGTCCCGAGCGTCTCGGTGCGCGGGAGCTGCGCCTCGGCCCGCGCGACGTAGGCCGCCAGCTCCTCGCGCTGCCGCTCGGCCTGCTCCCGCTCGATCCGCCGGCGCTCGGCGCGGACCGCGGCGAGGGTGTCCGCGACGCGGTCGAGGCGGAGGAACGCGACCGTCACCGTGTCGGCCGCGGCGGTGTCCGCGGGGGCCGCGCTGGCCGTCTCGGGGGCCGACTGGGCGAACGCGAGGGGGGAGAGGAGGAGGCCGAGGAGGAGGGCGCGCATGGGACGAAGGGCTTTCGTCCCGGTATCGGCCGCCGGCTCGCGAACTACAGCCGGACGCGGAGGCCGAGGGCCGGGCCGGCCGGGGTCGCGTCCACGCCGAGGCTGAGGTCCTCGCTCACGTCGAAGTCGGCGAGCTCGGCCGAGACGTAGGCGTCGAGCGCCTGGAGCGCGTACGCCGCCAGCACCACCACCCCCCCGATGTCGCGCTGCCCGCGCGCCCGGCTCCGCACCGCGCTGAGCGTCGCGAACGTCGGCGAGGCGACGCGCCCGCTCGCGGTCTCGAACTCGTCGCCGTACTCGGCGAGCGGCTGGGCGCAGAGCGCGACCCGGTCCGGCGACGTCTCGGGGTCGCCGGGGTCGTCCTGGCAGGTCGCGAAGGCCGCCGCCCGGCGGTACAGGGTGAACTGCCGCTGGCGGTCCACGAAGTAGACGACGGCGCCGACGACGAGGGCCGTCGCCACCGGCGCCTTGACCGGCTGGCGGTTGTAGACCTGCCCGAGGCCCGGGAGGATCAGGGCGCGCGTGACGGCGCCGCGGGGCGTCCGGCCGCCGAGCGAGTCGGGCGCGGCCGCCTCGGGCGGCGCGGCGAGGGAGTCGGCGACCTGGGCCGGAGCGGCCGCCGCGAGCCCGAGGGCGAGCGCCAGCGCGGGGAGCGCGCGCACGCGTCTACGACTCGAGCAGGCGGGTCACGACGCGCTCGAGGTCGTCGACCGAGTAGTAGGCGATCTCGATCGTGCCGCCGCCGTCGCTGGCGCGGTGCTTGACCTGGACGCGGCTGGCGACGTGCTCGCGGAGCCGGTCCTGCATCGCCTCGATCTGGAGCCGGTCGCGCGGCGGGAGCGCGTCCTGGGGCTCGGCCGTCTCTGCCTTGACCGTCTTCGTCGCGGGCGTGTCGCCCTCGCGGAGCCGCTTCGCGCGGGTCTCGACCTCGCGGACCGAGAGGTCGTCGTCGAGGATCGCGCGGTGGAGCTCGAGCATCGCCTTCTCGTCGTCGACCCCGACGAGCGCGCGGGCGTGGCCGGACGAGAGGGCGCCCTCGCGGAGCGAGGCCTGCACGCGCGGCGGCAGCTTGAGCAGGCGGAGCGTGTTGGCGATCGTCGGCCGGCTCTTGCCGACCTTCTCGGCCACCTCCTCCTGCGTCAGCCCGACCTCCTCCATGAGCCGCTGGTAGCCCAGCGCCACCTCGACCGGGTTGAGGTCCTCCCGCTGGACGTTCTCGACGATCGCCATCTCCAGCATCGCCTCCGTGTCCGCCTCGCGGACGTAGGCCGGGACGCGCTTGAGGCCGGCGCGGCGGCTGGCGCGGAGCCGGCGCTCGCCCGAGATCAGCTCGTAGCGGCCGTCGCCGAGGGCGCGGACCGTGAGCGGCTGGATGATGCCGAGCTGGGTGACCGACGCGGCGAGCTCGTCGAGCGCGGCCTCGTCGAAGTCCGTCCGCGGCTGGTACGGGTTCGGGCGGATCGCCTCGATGTCGAGCTCGGCGACGCGGCCCGCCAGGCGGCGGCGCTCCTCGAAGTTGTAGAGCCGCGTCCGGGAGCCGGTCTCGTCGCCGGGCTGGTCGTCGGGCTGGGAGGGGAGGAGGGCGCTGAGCCCCTTTCCGAGGGCGGCTTTCTTGGGGGAGGCCATGACGGGGCGGGCTAGGCGTCGGGGGCGTCGCCCGAGGACGCGGGCGGGGTGGCGCGGGAGGCGAGCACGACGCGCTCTGGCGTCGAGGCGTCGCCGTCGCCGGCCATACGGGGGGCGGGCGGGGGCGCCGGGGCAGGGGCCTTCGAGGCCGTCTCCTCGTCCGCCACGCCGGCCGCCTCGGCGCGGAGGCGGGGCGCGGGCGGGGGCACCCGGAGGTCGGGCGCGTCGTCGAGCGGCGTGCCGTCGGCGGTCTCGGGCGGGGCCTGGAGGTAGCGCTGGTTGTTGCGGACGACCTCGGCGGCCACGGCCATGTAGTTCCGCGAGCCCGTCGAGATCGCGTCGTAGAGCAGGACGGGCTTCCCGAAGCTGGGGGCCTCCGAGATCCGGACGTTCCGCTGCACGACCGACTCGAACACGCGGTCGCCGAAGTAGCGGCGGACCTCGGCGGCGACTTGGTTCGACAGCCGGAGCCGGCCGTCGAACATCGTCAGGAGCACGCCCTCGATCTCGAGGTCGGGGTTGAGGTGCTGGCGGACGATCTTGATCGTGTTGAGGAGCTGGCCGAGCCCCTCGAGCGCGAAGTACTCCGTCTGGACCGGGATGAGGACCGCGTCGGCGGCCGTCAGCGCGTTGAGCGTGAGGAGGCCCAGGCTCGGCGGGCAGTCGATGACGACGAAGTGGTACTTCTTGCGGACCCCCTGGAGCGCCTTCTTCAGCACGCGCTCGCGCTCGAAGAGATCGATCATCTCGATCTCCGCGCCCACGAGGTTGATGTGGCTCGGGACCACGTCGAGGAACGGCATCTCCGTGTGGAGCACGACGTCGTCGACGCCGGCGCTGCCGGTGAGGATGTCGTAGACCGACGAGGCGACCGTCCGCGGCTCGATGCCCAGCGACGACGTCCCGTTGGCCTGCGGGTCCGTGTCGATGAGGAGCGTCGGGTGCTCCGAGGCGGCCAGGGACGCGGCCAGGTTGACCGCCGTCGTGGTCTTCCCGACGCCGCCCTTCTGATTCGCGACCGCGATGACCTTGCCCATGTCGGGGGGCGCTGTGAGTGGGAGACAGACGCCGACCGCAGGGGCGGCCGGGGGGACCGTCGAATATAGGGCCGCCCGTGACGCGGGAGGGTCCACCCCCCGTCCCCGAACGATCCACGGACTTGTCCACGGTCCCGCGACGGCCTCCGCCGCGGCGCCGAGGCGGGCGGGGAGCGGGGCGGCCGGCGACGGGTCCCGTGTGGCGCCCGAGGCGGAGGGGCGATCCCGTTGGAGGACAGGCCCCTCGTGGGCCGCGCGAGATGAGGAGAGGCCAACAAAAACCCCGACCGGCGCGGGGCCGGTCGGGGTGAAGCGGGCGGGTCGGGCCGGTTGTCGTCCCCCCGGACAGATCGCCAGGCTCGACCTCACTCGGTGCTTGAACAATAGGGAACAGAACCCTCCCCGTCAAGGGTGGATGCAGATTTGTCTAAGGGGACGGGTGAAACCCGACGCGGGGCGGGTCGATATTCAGGCCCCGGCCGTCCCCCAATGACCCTCCGCTCGCTCGAGAACCGGGCGTTCATCGCCCTCCTCGCCGTCGTCACGCTGGCCTTCGCGTGGACGCTCGGCCAGTTCCTCCTGCCGGTGTTCTGGGCCGTCGTGCTGGCGGTCCTCTTTACGCCGCTCTTCGCGTGGTTCGAGCGGCGGCTCGGCGGGCGCTCGACGCTGGCGGCGCTCCTCACGCTGCTGACCGTCCTCGTGGCGGTCGTCGGCCCGCTCGTCACGCTCGGCGTGCTCGTCACGGAGGAGGCCGTCGGCGTCTACCAGCAGGTGGCGCGGGGCGACATCGACATCACCGAGCCGGTCGCCGCCGTCGAGCGGATGCTCCCGCAGCTGGCGCAGCGCGCCGAGGAGGTCGGCGTCGACTTCGAGCAGAGCCGGGAGAACGTCGCCTCGTCGGCCCTCGCCGTGAGTCAGGAGGTCGCGTCGCGCCTCCTCGGGTTCGGACAGCAGGCCGTCACGTTCACCCTCCTGCTGGCGGTCACGCTCTACGTCCTGTTCTTCTTCGTGCGCGACGGGGCGGCGCTGCGGGAGACGCTCATCCAGGCGCTCCCGCTCGGCGATCCGCGCGAGCGGCGTCTGTTCACCAAGTTCGCCGCCGTCACCCGGGCGACGGTCAAGGGCACGTTCGTGATCGCGGCCGTGCAGGGCACCATCGGCGGCATCGCGTTCTGGGTCCTCGGCCTCGGTTCGCCGGTACTGTGGGGCGTGATGATGGGCGTGTTCTCGCTCCTCCCGGCCGTCGGCGGCGCGATCGTGTGGGTGCCGGCCGCGGTCTACCTCCTCGCCATCGGGTCGTGGGGCAAGGCGCTCGCGCTCGCCGCCATCGGCGCGGGCATCATGGGGACCGTCGACAACGCGCTCCGGCCCGTCCTCGTCGGCCGCGACGCCGGGATGCCGGATTACATGATCCTCCTCTCGACGCTCGGCGGGCTGGCGACGTTCGGGTTCTCCGGCCTCGTCGTCGGGCCCGTGGTGGCCGGCCTGTTCCTGACCGTCTGGGAGATCTTTACCGAGGAGTTCGGCCCCGCCGACGACGTCCTGACGACGCCCGGGCTCGACCCGCCCCAGGCCGCGGCGGCCGAGGACGACCCCGCCGACCTCACGCCCGAGGCGGCGCCGGCCGAGTCGGTGTGATCGGGTGGGAGGGTGGGCCCGGCGCGGACGCTCCGCGCCCGTCGTCCGCCCATCCCGCGCGCGCTCGCCCTAGACGAAGACGACCGTCTTGTTCTCGTGCACGAGGACGCGCGCCTCGAGGTGCCAGCGGACGGCCTTCGCCAGGACGTCGCGCTCGAGGGACTGACCAGTCCGCTTGAGGTCCGACACGCTATCTCGGTGGGAGACACGGGCGACGCCCTGCTCGATGATCGGGCCTTCGTCGAGGTCCTCCGTCACGTAGTGGGCCGTGGCGCCGATCACCTTGACCCCGCGCTCGAACGCCTGGCGGTACGGGTCGGCGCCGATAAAGGCGGGCAGGAACGAGTGGTGGATGTTGATGACCCGGTACGGATAGCGCTCGACGAAGGCGGGCGAGAGGATCTGCATGTAGCGAGCCAGCACGACGAGGTCGACGCGGGCCTCGTCGAAGAGCGCGAACGTCTGGGCCTCGGCGTCGGCCTTGGTGTCCTTCGTCACCGGCACGTGGTGGTATGCCACGCCGAAGCGCTCCACCTCGTCGCGGAGGCTATCGTGGTTGCTGACGACGAGCGGGATCTCGGCGTCGAGCTCGCCGCGGCGCCACAGCCACAGGAGCTCGAGGAGCGCGTGGTCGTACTTCGAGACCATCAGCGCGACGCGTTTTTTCCGCGCCGCGTAGTCGATCCGCCAGTCCATCGCGAACGGCACCGCGACGACGCGGGCGAAGGCGCCCTCGAGGGCGTCCGCGGCGAGGTCGAGGTCGGGCGTCGTGAACTCGGCCCGGAGGAAGAACGTCCCGCCGGCGGGGTCCGTCGAGTGCTGGTCGAGCGCCGTGATGTTGGCGCCGTGGTTGCGGAGGAAGCCGCTAACGGCGGCCACGATGCCCGGCTGGTCGGGGCACGTGACGAGGAGGCGGGCGAGGGGGACGTCGGGCACGGCGGGTGGAATGCGGGCCGCGAAAGATCGCTCTTTCCGGGGAGGGACGGGTTTGTGCCAGGATGTGTGACGAACGCGGCTCCTATGTTTCGGCCTTCCGGCCAGCCTTCTCCCGATCCCACTCCTCCGGATGCGGTCCTTCCTCCTGCCCGTGCTCGCCGCGTGCGCCCTCGCCGCGTGCGACTCCAGCCCCTCGGGCCCCCCGACACCCGATGAGGGGTTCGGGCCCTCGTCGTTCCACCTCACCCTGCAAGACTCGACGGGCGCGGTGGTGGTCGGCGGGTTCACCTACGAGACCCGTCTGTCCCCGGAGCCCGGCGACACGGTCCGGGCCAACTTCGAGTTCTGGGAGCCCGACTCCCTGGGCAGAGGTGAGCTGTTGGCCACGTGCACCGAGGTCGTCGGCGAGCCGGCCGCGCTCTACCCGGACGTCCTCACCTACCGCCTGTCGGCGGACGGCGGGGCCACGTGGGTCCTGACCGCCGCCTGCGACCAACCCGGGGACGGGGTCTGGGAGCGCCTGGAAAACGGCGTCTCGGTCGCCGGCGGACGGTTCTGGGCCGCCATCGCGATCCCCTAGCTCCATGCGTCGTCTCCTCGCGCTCGCCGCGCTCGTCCTCGCCTCGTGCGACACCGCGCCCGACGCCAGCGGACCGCTCGGCGGGCGCTACGCGCTCACGCTCTACGAGGGCGGGGAGGCGGTCGCGACTGGTCGTCTCGATCTCCGGATCGATCCGTCCCGCATCTACCCCCCGAGCGTCTCCGGCGACTGGCGGCTCGACCCGACGCGCGAGAACCGGACGTTCGGGCGCGACGGCGTGCTCCGCGGCTCGTTCGACCAGCCCGGCGTCCGCCTGTCGCTCCTCGTCGGACCCGACGGCGAGCCGGCCCTCGACGCCGGCGTCGGGCTCGACGGCGTCGTCGACGGGGACGTGATCCGCGGCGAGTGACGTTCGTCGCGCGGCGGTAGGCCGCGGGCCGCTGCAGGCGGGGCGAGGGCGCCTGCCAAACCAAACGCCCCGGCGGCCGAAGCCACCGGGGCGCTGAGAGTGTCCGCCTCGGTGCCG
>CAXRFJ010000050.1:0-7428 GCA_964229475.1 Rubrivirga sp. | reverse complement strand
GACGGGCGAGCGCTTCCACGGCGTCTCGGCCGCGGCCGACGCGCGCGACGCGCTCCGCGCCCGCGACGGGGCGCGCGTGGTGGTGACGGGCCGGGTGGCCGCGGGGGTCCCCTCCGAGGCCGGGTGGGCGCTCCGGGGCGCGGCCCTCGCCTCGTGACGGGCGCCGCCCCGCCCACCGCCGACCGCTCGGTCCGGCAGCGGACGGTCCGGCAGCGGGCCGCGAGCTACCTCGCCCTGTTCACCTCGACGGGCACGCTCCTCTGCTGCGCGCTCCCGTCTGCCCTCGCGGCGCTGGCGGGCGGCGCGGCTGTGGCCTCGTTCGTCTCGGCGTTCCCGTGGCTCGTCCCGCTCTCGCAGCACAAGGGCTGGATCTTCCTCGGAGCGGGCCTGATGATCCTCTTCAGCGGCCTCCTCGTCTACCGCCCGAAGGGGCGGGTCGCCTGCGCGGTCGCGGGCGGGGAAGGGTGCGAGGTGGCAGGCCGGTTCACGAGGGTCGCGTTCTGGCTCTCGGCCGTCGTCTTCGCCGTCGGCGCGTTCTTCGCATACGGGCTCGTCCCGCTCCTCCGCCTCCTCGACCCCTGATGCGCTCGCTCCTGCTCGTGCTCGCCGCGGCGGGCCTCGCCGCCTGTGGCGGGGGGGCGTCTGAGCCGCCCCCGGCCGTCGCCGACGCCGGGTTCGTGTTCCGCTCCCTCTCCACCCCTGACCGATGACCCCGCGCCTCCTCCTCGTCGGCCTCGCCGTGGCCCTCGCCGCGTGCGCGACCGACGCCCCCCCGGCGACGCCGCCCGCCGCCGACCCGGTGGCGGACGACCCCGCGGCCGAGGCCGCCGCCGTCCGCGACGCCGTCCGCGACGCCGTCGACGCGCAGGAGCGGGCCGTGCGCGAGGCCGACCTCCCCGCGCTCGACGCGCTGTGGTCGGCCGACGGCGACGTCGTCGTCTTCGAGCAGGGCGGCGTGGACAGCACCTGGGCCGCCTACCGGGACGGCCACCTCGGCCCCGAGCTCGTCGCCCTGGAGGACCTCGACTACCGCCACGAGGACGTGGCCGTGCGCGTCGGCGGCGGACTGGCCGTGGCGACGGGCCGCTACGTCCTCGCGGCGCGCCACGACGGCGAGCCGGTCGAGAGCGAGGGGCTGTTCACGACGGTCCTCGAGCGCGCCGACGGGCGGTGGGAGATCGTCCACACCCACCTCAGCCGCCCGCGTCGGCCGTCCGCATGAGTGACGCGATGACCCGGGGGCAGGTGGCCGACGCGGCCGACGTGACGGCCGAGACCGTCCGCTACTACGAGGAGCGCGGGCTCATCCCAGCCCCGCGCCGGAGCCCGGCGGGGTACCGGCTCTACGGGCCGGAGTACGTCGAGCGGATCCGGTTCGTGAAGCGGGCGCAGGAGCTCGGGTTCACGCTCGCCGAGGCCGGGGGGCTCCTCGAGGTCGGCCTCGACGCGCCGGACGGCGGGTGCGGCGACGTCCGCGCCGAGGCGCTCTCCAAGCTGGCCGACGTGGAGCAGAAGCTCCGGGACCTCGGGGCGATCCGCGACGCGCTCCGGGCGCTGGCCGACGCCTGCCCCGGGGAGGGGCCGCTCGGCGCGTGCCCGATCCTCGACGCCCTCCGGGGACGGGGCGGGCGCTAGCCGCGGGCGCCCCCCGCGACGTAGGCGGCCCCGAAGTAGAACGCGCGGTCGACGTCGAGCGCGACGTGCTCGGCCAGCGCGGGCCGGAGGTCGCGGCGGGCCATCTCCCACGTCTCGCCGAGCGGGGCCGCCAGCCGGAACGCCGCCGTCTGTACGAGGCCGGGCCAGGACCGGGGGATGCGGAAGTCGAGGACGGCGAACCGGCCGCCCGGCGCGAGGGCGCGGGCCGCGCGGGCGACGACGGCCCCGGGGTCCGGCATCATCGAGAGCGAGAACGTCGCGAGGACACGGTTGGGCGCGCCGAGGTCGGCCGTGAGGGCGTCGGCCCGAACCAGCTCGACCTGCGGGAGGTCTCGGGTGCGGCGACGGGCGCGGTCCAGCGCGCCCGACGAGACGTCGAGCCCGACGACGCGCCCCCCCTCCCCCACCGCGCGGGCGAGGAGCGGGAGGTTCCGGCCGGTCCCGCAGCCGAGGTCGAGGACGGTGTCGCCGGGCCGGACGTCGAGCGCCCCGACGGCGCACCGCCGGTACGCCCCGGCGCGGAAGCCGACGAGCGGGAAGAGCGCGAGGGCGAGGTCGTAGCCCCCCGCGGCCCGGTCGTAGACCGAGCGGACGCGGTCGGTCCAGGCGGCGGAGCGGGTGGGCGGCGGGCTCATACGTAGCGGACCTCGCGGGCCATCCCGGCGTGGAGGTGGTAGAGGTTGTGGCAGTGGAAGAACCACCGGCCGGGGTTGTCAGCGGTGAACTCGAACGAGGCCCGGCCCATGTGGGCCTCGACGAGGACCGTGTCCTTCAGCGCGTTCCCGGTGCGGAAGAAGTGGCCGTGGAGGTGCATCGGGTGGAGCATCATGCTCATGTTCGACAGGGTCACCCGGACCCGCTCGCCCTCGCGGACTTCGAGCGGCGCGGCGTCGGGGTAGGCCTCCCCGCCCATCGTCCACACGCCGGGGTCCATCATCATCCCGCCCGAGAGGCGGAGGTCGAACGTCCGGTCCGGCGCGCCCTCTGCCGGGAGCGTCTCGACCGACTGGAGGTCGGCGTAGCGGAGCGCCCGGCCGCCCCGGAGGCCCTCGGGGAGCCCGTCGCGGAGCGCGGAGCCGGCGGCGTCGGCGTAGCGGAGCACGGCGCGGGCCGGGGCGCTGTCGCCCTCGACGGTCGCCGCGATGAGGGGCCAGACGCCGGGGTTGTCGGCCTCGACGACGACGTCGTAACGCTCGCCCATCCCGATCGTGAGGCGGTCCACCGTGACCGGCTCGACGGGCCGCCCGTCCGCGTGCGTCACGGTCATCCGGTGGCCGCCGACGGCGACGCGGTAGGTCGTGGCCCCGCCGGGGTTGATGAGGCGGAGACGGACGCGCTCGCCGCGCCGGACCTCGAACTCAGCCGGGGCCTCGGGGAGCCGGCCGTTGACGGCGAGGCCGGCGTAGGGCGGGACGACGCCCCCCGTCATCCCGTCCATCATCCCGCCCCGCCCTCGATCGCCGTCCTGTCTCGCGTCCCTCCCCATCATGCGGTCCATCCTCCCGCCCCGCCCCATCATCCCCATCCCGCCGTCTCGGTCGCGGACGAGCTCGCTCAAGGGGCGCGGATCGTCCAGGAGCACGTCGTCGAACACGAGGACGTGCTCGCGGTCGTAGGCCACGTGCGGCGTCGCCTCCTCGACGACGAGCGGGCCGAGGAGGCCCCGGTCGAGCTGGAGCCCGACGTGGCTGTGGTACATGTAGCTCCCCGCCGGGTTGGCCTCGAAGTCGTAGACCATCCGACCGCCGGGCGGGGTCGGTTCCTGCGTCAGGCCCGGCACGCCGTCCATCGGGTTCGGGACGGGGACGCCGTGCCAGTGGACCGTGGTGTCGGCCCCGGGGAGGTCGTTCTCGACGGTGACCCGGAGCCGCTCGCCCTCGCGCACGCGGATCTCGGGGCCGGGGTACTGGCCGTTGTAGCCCCACGTCCGCCAGACGCGGCCGGGGGCGAGCTCGACCTCGACCGGCCCGGCGACGAGGCGGACCTCGCGCAGTGGGCCGGTCGGCGTAGGAGGCACCGGCACGATGGCGTCGAGGTCAACAGGCTGGTTCGCCTCGCAGCCGACGAGCAGCCCGGGGGCCAAGAGCGCTCCGGCGGCTGCCGCCGAACCGCGTCGCAGGAAGGTGCGGCGGTCGGAGGTCGGGCTGGGCCGACGTTCTTGGCCGAGAGGGCCGGGGTGGGGTCCGTGGTTCTTCATGGTGTCGTAGTCGTCGTAGAGTGTCGGGAGGCACGGAGTCTCGTCAGCCCGGCGTCCCGACGATGGCCCAGGCGACGAGCCCGCCCGCGAGCCACACGAACGACGCGACGGCGAGCCACGTGAGCACGCGGTCGAGCACGCCCTTCGAGGCCATCTCCATCGACGGCCCCTCGGCGTCGGTCGAGCGCCAGAACCAGACGAGCGCGGCGCTGGCGACCAGGAACGCGGCGTTGAGCCAGAACCCGTAGTCGAGCGCGAAGAAGTCCCGGCCCGTCACGGTCCCCTGCTGGCTGGCGCCCCCGGTCGGCAGGAGGCCGAGGAGGTCGAACCCGTAGTGGAGCGCGAGCGCCGAGGCCACGAGCGCCGAGAGCAGCGCCGCCGCGATGTAGGCCGACATCTTCCAGCCGTAGTACTCGGCGTTGATCCGGAGGACGGGGAACACGACGAGGTCCGAGAAAATGAACGCCATCACGCCCCCGAACGAGACCCCGTTGTCGTAGAGGACGGCCGCGAGCGGGATGTTGCCCATCGACCCGATGAACGTGAAGAAGGCGGCGACCGGCCCGACGACGACCTGCGCCAGCACGGCGAGGAAGCCGGGCGTGCCCTCGCCGCCGCTCCCGACGAAGAGCGTCTCGAAGAACGACGGCGGGACGAACGCCGCGATCACGCCCGCGACCGTGAACCCGAACGCGACGTCCTTCCACACCATCCGCCACTCGCTCACGTAGCGCCCGCCGACCTTCGCCCACCCCTCGCGGGTCTTGATGAGCCGCTTCCAGTCCGGGACCTCCTCGTCCTCGTCGCCCTCGCTCTCGACGTTGGAGCGTGCCTCCTCGACGAGGTCGTCGGGGCGCGTGAGCCGGACGAAGAGCCAGACCCCGCCGATCAGGAGCAGCCCGCCGACGTACTCGCCGACGACGAACTGCCACGAGAGGAACACGGCGATGACGATGCCGAGCTCGACGACGAGGTTGGTCGAGGCGAGCATGAACGCGAGGCTCGGCACCAAGCCCGCCCCCTTCTTGAACAGCGACTTCGTCGTCGCCAGCGCCGCGAACGAGCACGACGACGAGACGAACCCGAAGAACGTGGCGAGCCCGACGCTCCTCGCCCCGGCCTCGCCCATCGCGCGCTGCATCCGCTCCTTCGTCACGAACACCTGGATCATCGACGAGATGACGTAGCCGAGCGCGAAGGCCCAGAGGGCCATCCAGAAGAACCCGAGCGAGGTCCGGGCGGCCTCGGCCCACTGCTGGAAGAACGTACCGCCGCTGGACTGGAGGAGCATGGGCGGCGGCATCAGTCCGTGGACTGGTGGACGATGAGTACGCGGCAGGTCTTGAGCCGGAGCGTACCGAGGGCGATGGGGGTCATGGCGTCACCGTAGGGGACGGGGGCACGGCGGCCGGCGGGGGCTCGGCGGCGAGGGCGCGGAGGAGCGGGCGGAGCTGCGCCTCCGACGTCAGGCCCCGGAGTCGGTACCGGGCCACGCCGTCGCGGCCGAGGAGGACCGTCGTCGGCAGGGCCACCAGGCCGCCGTAGGGCTCGAGGAGCGCCCCGTCGTCCAGGACGAGCGGGTAGGTCACCCCGAACTCCTCGGCGAAGGGCCGGACGTCGTCGAAGCCGCCCTCGTCGAGCGAGACGCCCACGAAGCGGACGCCCTCGTCCCCCAGTTCGTCCTGGAGCGCCACGAACTCCGGCGTCTCGACCCGGCACGGGAGGCACCACGTGGCCCAGAAGTTGACGGCGACGACCTCGCCGCGGTGGTCGGAGAGCCGGAACGGGCCGCCGTCGAGTGCGGGCCGCTCGAAGTCCGGCGCGGGGAAGGCGAGCGTGTCGAGCTCGGCGAGGGCGGCGGGGGGGGCCACCGCCTCCGAGGGGGGAGGCTCCGGAGGCTCGTCGGCGCACCCCGCCACGACGGCGAGGAGGAGTACGGGGAGGCGGGCGGTCATGGCGGGGGGGAGGCCGGGGCCGATCGGGAGGGGGGCGGCGGGCGACGAGCGAGCTCCTGCCAGACCCCTTCGCCGTGCTCCAGGAACGGGTCCGGCCCGACGAACCCGACGACGCGGGAGCCCGGGACCTCGTCGCCCCCGGGGCCGAGGAACACGAGCGTCGGGACCCCGGCCACGTCGAACCGCTGGCGGAGGGCCTCGGCCCCTGGGGAATCGAAGTGGGTGAGGTCCACCTTGAGCCGGGCGAACCCCTCGGTCGCCTCGATGACGTCCCCGTCCGTGAAGGTGACCCGGTCGAGCTCGAGGCACGGGATGCACCAGTCGGCCGTGAAGTCGAGGAGGACGGGGCGGCCCTCGGCGCGCGCGTCGCGGAGCGCCGCGTCCGAGTACGGCCTCCAGGCGACGCCGGGCTCGCCAAACTGAACGAACGCCGCGAGGCCCAGGACCACGGCCGTCCCGCCCACGGCCCTCGCGACCCACCGGAACCCGGGGGTCCGCCGGGCCGACGTCTCGACGAAGCCGAGGTAGAGCCCCCCGGCGACGAGGGCGAGCGGCACCGCGTAGATCGCTCGGGCGGGGGCGACGGCGAGGCCGAGGTAGAAGAGGGCGGCCCCGAGGAGCACGACGCCGAACAGCTTCTTGACCCACACCATCCAGACGCCGGACCGAGGCAGCCGCGAGAGCAGCCCGCTGAACGTGCCCAGCACGAGGTAGGGCAGGCCGAGCCCCAGGGCGAGCACCGACAGCGCGCTCAGCCCGAAGAGGGGGTCGCCCCGAGTCCCGACGAACGCCAGGAGCGCGATGACCGGCGCCCCGATGCAGGGCGCGGCGAACACGCCGACCACGAGACCCGACAGGTAGAGGCCCAGCGGTCCCGTCGCGCGGTGGGCCGCGCCGAGCCGGGTCGTCAGCGCCGACGGCAGCCGGATCTCGTAGAGCCCGAACGCGCTGAGGGCCAGCCCGAAGAGGAGCGTCCCGATCCCGGCCAGCATCCACGGGCTCTGGAGCCACCCCCCGAAAAGGCTCCCCGTGAGAGCCGCCGCGACGCCCAGGACGCTGTACGTGGTGACGATCCCGAGGAGGTAGAGGGACGCCCGCCCGAACGACCGTCCCAGGCCCACCTCCCCCTGGGTACCGAAGAGGGAGACCGTGACGGAGAGCATGGGGTAGACGCACGGCGTCAGGTTGAGGGCCAGGCCGATCGCGAAGATGGCCAGGAAGGCCCAGAGCGCCCCGCGCTCGGCGAGCAGACGCTCGACGCGCCCGCCCCCCGGCGGCGCGTCTGGCGGCGCCCCGGCGCCCGCGGCGGCCTCGTAGGCGGCGAAGACGTCGGCGCGGACCGGCCGGGTCTCGGCCCCGGCCGGGACGACCCGGACCGGGACCTCCGTACGGAGCGTGGACGGCGCGAGGCAGACCCGGTCGTTGCAGGCCTGGACGCGGACGGTCACGCCCAGCCCGTAGGCCCCGGGCGCGACGGTGTCCCCCACGCGGAGCGAGAGGAGGACGGGCACGGTCCCCTCGTACACGTCGAGGGGCGCGGCGGCGAACGCGAACGCCACGGGACGAGCGGGGGGGTCCCGGGCGTCGGCGAGGAGGAACCCCGGGCGGCCGTCGAGCGAG
>CAXRFJ010000049.1:0-12808 GCA_964229475.1 Rubrivirga sp. | reverse complement strand
GGCCCAGATCCTCGACCAGTTCAACGAGATGCTGGGCGAGGACGGCCCGGTCTCGCGGATCTACTTCACGCAGTACGTGCTCCAGTAGCGGCCCCGCCGCCCGGGCCCCGGCGTCTGGCCCGGTCCTTGCAGAAGCGTCGGCCGCCCCCCCGCCCCATGCCGACGCCCCCGCTCTCGCCCCTCGTCCACGCCGGACGCGCCGACCCGCCCGGCGCGACGCCGTACGACTTCGCCCGCCCCCGGGCGATCTCGGACCGGCAGCTCCGGACGGCCGCCGCCGTCCACGCCCGGCTGGCCGACGGGCTGGCCGCGTCGCTCGGCGACGCGCTCGGCACCCCGGTCACGGCCCGGTGCCGGTCGGTCGACGAGGTCCTCGCCGTCGACGTCGACCGGAGCCTGGGCGACCCGTCGGTCCGCTTCGGCTTCGGGGCCCCGCCGTTCGCGCTCAGCGTCGGGACGCCGCTCGCGCTGTTCCTGGTCGAGCGGCAGTTCGGCGGCACCGACCCGGTCCCGGACGAGGGCCGCCCGCTCTCCGAGCTCGAGCGGTCCGTCCTGGCCCACGACTGGCTCCCGCTCGTCACCGTCGCCTTCGCCGAGGCCTGGGGCGGGCTCCCGCCGCGGCTGGGCGCCGGGGCGCCGCTCGGCCCGCCCGAGGCGGCCGCCGTCGCGGTCGAGCTCGAGGTCGACGTCGACGGCCGGACGGCCCGGATCGCGTTCGCCTACCCGGCCCCGACCCTCCGGGCCCTCCTGGAGACGGCCGAGAGCCCGGCCGCCCCCGCCGGCGCCGTCGGCCCGGGGCGCGTCGACGACCTCCACCTCGACATCCGCGCCGAGATCGGGCGCGTCCGGCTCCCGGCCGGCGACCTCCTCCGCCTGGCCGTCGGCGACGTGATCCCGCTCGGCCGGCCCCCCGACGGGCCGCTGCCGGTCTGGATCGGCGACCGCCTCCGCTTCGACGCGCGGGCGGGCACTCGGGGCGCGCGGCTCGCGCTCCAAGTCCTCACCCCGCCCGAACCTCCCCCCGACCGATGACCGAGACCCCCGACCGCCCGCTCGCCCCCCACGCGCCCCCCGACCTGTCCGCCGCCCCGACCGCCCCGGCGAGCGCCGCCGCCCCCGCGGCGCCCGCTTCCGCGGCTTCCGCCCCCGCGGCGCCCGCCTCGCTCGGCCTGCTGGCCGACGTCGAGATCGAGCTGAGCGTCGAGTTCGGCCGCCGCCGGATGCCGCTGGGCGAGGTCGCGCGGCTCAACGTCGGGAGCGTCGTCGAGCTCGACACCCTGGCCGGCGAGCCGCTCGTGGTCTACGCCAACGGCCGCCGGATCGCGACGGGGGAGGCCGTCGTGGTCGACGGCCAGTTCGCCATCCGGATCCAGAGCCTGGCCGGGCCGGCGGCCGGCTAGGCCCGCCGCCGGCGGGCGCCGAACGAGGGAGCGGGGCCGCGCCGCCCAGGCCGACGGGGCCGGGCGGCACCGTATTGGCGAGACGGAGGGGCATGACCCGCCCTCCCCGGATGTCGACGCCCTCCCCCCTCCGCGCGTGGCTCGCCGCGCTCCCGCTCGATCGGGCCCCCCTGCGCCGTGCGGGCCTGTTGAGCCTCCTGCTCGTCGCGCTCCTCGCCGCCGGGAAGGTCTTCGGTCCGGGCCGGCCCGTCGCCGCGGCGGCCCTCCCCGACCGGAATGAAGTGACGGCCTCGGCGGAAGGCGTTTCCGCCTCGCGCCCCGCCGCGCCGAGGCGGTCGGCCTGGACCGGGGGGCGCGTGGTGGCCCTCATGCTGCTGGCGGCGGGCGGCGGGATCGCCGTCGTGCTCCACCGCCGGCGCCCCGCCGGCGGGGCGGGCGGCGCCGCCGCGGTGGACGTGATCGAGACGCGGTCCCTCGGGCCGAACCAGTCGCTCCAGCTCGTGGCCTGCGCCGACGAGGTGCTCCTCCTCGCCGTCGGCGCGGAGGGGGCCACGCTCCTCCGCCACTGGCCCCGCGCCCGCTTCGACGGCTCCGCCGAGTCCAGCCCCGTCGCCGACGCGCCGTCGTTCGCCGAGGTGCTCGCCGCGGCGTCCGACGCCGTGCCGAGTGCCGTACCCGACGCCGCGCCGGCCGTGTCCGCCTCGGCGCCGCGCCCGGCCGCCCCGACGAGCCCCGTCCCGACGAGCCCCGCCCCGACGAGCCCCGCCCCGCCGCCCACGCCGCGCCCGGCGCCCCCGGCCGACGCCCGGACGTGGGGGCTCCACCAGTTCGGCTCCGCCCATGCGTAACGGACTCGCCCGCCGCCTGTCGGCCCTCGCCCTCGGCGCGGCCCTCGCCCTCGGCGCCGCCGCCCAGCCGGCCGCCCCGGCCGGGCCGCGGACGCTGACCCCGGAGCAGCTCGAGGTGGCGCAGGAGATCACCGACCAGGCGGTCGCCGACGCCGAGGCGGGCCAGCCGACGCAGCCCCTGGCCCCGGCCGCCCGCGAGGCCGCGCCCGCCGACGGCGCCCCCGGCCCGGCCCGGACCGTCGCCCAGGCCCGCCCCGCGGCCTCCCCGATCCCCGGCGTCACGCTGACCGACAACGGCGACTACGCCCTCCCGGTCCAGCTCCTCCTGCTCCTGACGGTCCTCACGCTGGCGCCGTCGATCCTCATCCTGATGACGAGCTTCACGCGGCTCGTCGTCGTGTTCTCGATCCTCCGGACCGCCATCGGGCTCCAGCAGAGCCCGCCGACGCAGGTCATCATCGGGCTCTCGCTGTTCCTGACGTTCTTCGTCATGAACCCGGTGTTCACCGAGATCGACGAGGCCGCGCTCCGGCCCTACCTCGACGGCCAGCTCGAGCAGGCCGAGGCCCTCGAGATCGCCGCCAAGCCGATCAAGGGGTTCATGCTCCAGCACACCCGCGACAAGGACCTCGTCCAGTTCATGGACCTCGCGGGCCTCCCGTCGGTCGCCCGCCCCGCCGACGTCCCGTTCCACGTGCTCGTGCCGGCCTACGTGATCTCGGAGCTCCGCGTGGCCTTCCAGATCGGGTTCCTGCTGTTCCTCCCGTTCCTCGTGGTGGACCTCATCGTGGCCAGCGTGCTCATGTCGATGGGCATGATGATGCTCCCGCCGGTCATGATCTCGCTCCCGATCAAGCTGCTCCTGTTCGTCCTCACCGACGGCTGGTTCCTCATCGTCGAGTCCCTCGTCCGGGGCTACCTGTCCTGACGACGCCCCGCCCATGACGCCCGAGACCGCCCTCCACTGGACCCAGACCGCGCTCACGACGGCGCTCATGGTCGCCTCGCCGCTCCTCTCCGTGGCCCTCAGCGTCGGCCTCGTCGTGAGCCTGTTCCAGGCCATGACGTCGATCCAGGAGATGACGCTGAGCGTGATCCCCAAGATGCTGGCCGTGGCCGCCCTCATCCTGCTGCTGGCCCCGTGGATGATCGAGGTGATGACGGACTTCTCGGCCGAGGTCTTCCGCGCCGTCGCCGACGTGTCGCACTAGCGCCGGACCCGGACCGGAATGATCGGCGCCGACCCGGCCTCGCTGCTCCGCCTCGCGCTCGTGTTCGGGCGCGTGAGCGGGGTGATGGTGGCCGCGCCCGTGTTCAGCCAGAAGGGCGTGCCCGTCCCGCTGAGGGTGCTCCTGAGCGTGCTCCTGAGCGTGATCCTGACCGGGTTCGCGCAGGGCCCGCTGCCGCCCCATGCCGCCCACCCGGTCGGGTTCGTGCTGGCCGTCGCCGTCGAGGTCCTGACGGGCCTCCTGATGGGCTACGCGGTCCGGTTCGTGTTCTGGGCCGTCGACGTGGCCGGCGAGGTCATCGGGTTCCAGATGAGCCTGTCGATGGCCCAGGCCTACGACCCCGTGAGCGGCTCGGCGGCGAACCCGCTCGGGCGGATGGTGACGTGGCTGTTCCTCCTCGTGTTCGTCCTGCTCGACGGGCCGCAGTCGCTCGTGGTGGGGCTGGCGCGCTCGTTCGTGGCCGTCCCCCTCGGCGGGGCCGACCTCGCCGCCGGCGGCCCGCTCCTCCTCTCGTGGACCGGCGGGTTCTTCTCGACGGCCATCCGCCTGGCGATGCCGTTCATGGTGGCCCTCTTCCTGGTCGACGTCGGGCTCGGCGTGTTCGCGCGCGTGGTCCCGCAGGCCGACCTGTTCTCGATCAGCCTCCCGCTGAAGCTCCTGGCGGGGCTGGCCATCGGCGTCGCGTTCGTGGCCTCGTTCGTCCCGCTCGCCCCGTCGCTCGTCGACGGCGCCTTCGGCGCGCTCGACGCTCTGTTCGGCGCGCTCGCGCCCTAGCCGGCGCCGTCGCCGGCCGGGTCGGCCTCGGCGCCGGGGCCGACCGGGCCGCGGCAGGGTTTTCCGGGCGCCCCCGGGTCTTTCCGCCCGGAGCCCGCGGAATCGGGGCCTGCGGAGCGCCCGGCCCGTGGCACGCCCCGTGCAAGGGGGGCCGGTCCACCCGCGCGCCCCATGAGCGACGCCCCCGACCGCAGCGACAAGCAGTTCGACCCGACCCCGCGGCGCCTCGAGAAGGCCCGCGAGGACGGGAACGTGTTCCGGTCGCGGGAGCTCGCCTCGGCCGGGCTCCTGGCGGCGGCCACCGCCGTCATCGGGATCGGCGCGCCGGGCGCGCTCGACACGCTCCGCGGCATGACCGCCCGGCTCTACACCGACGCCCCGGCGACCGCGCTCACGCCCGGCTCGGTGCCCGGCCTCCTCGCCGACGTGGGCCGGGACATGCTCGTCGTCGTGGGCCCCCTCTTCGCCGCGCTCCTCGTGGTCGCCCTCGGGACCAACGTGCTCCAGAGCGGGTGGACGTTCTCGGCCAAGCCGCTCCGGCCCAAGGGCAGCCGGATCTCGCCCGCCGAGGGCGCCAAGCGGCTGTTCTCGACGAAGGGCCTCTTCGAGCTCGGCAAGGCCCTGGCGAAGGTGGTCATCGTGGGCCCGGTGGTCTACCTCGCGCTGGAGTCGTGGCTGCCCGAGATCCTCGTGCTCCACACGGTCCCGCTCGACGTCGCCTTCCGCTCGGCCGGCGGCTGGACGCTGGGGCTCCTGGCCCAGATGCTCCTCGCCCTCCTCCTGCTCTCCGGCGTCGACTACGCCTTCGGGAAGTGGAAGCACACGCAGGACCTCAAGATGACCCACAAGGAGATCAAGGACGAGGCGAAGGAGTCCGAGGGCGACCCGCACCTGAAGGGGAAGCGGAAGCAGATCGCCCGCGAGCGCGCGCTCGGCCCGCGCCTCGACCACGCCGTGCTCCAGGCCGACGTCGTGGTCACGAACCCGACCCACTACGCCGTCGCGCTGAAGTACGACGCCGCCGAGGGCTTCGCGCCGAAGGTCCTCGTCAAGGGCATGCGGAAGCGGGCGCTCCGGATCAAGGCGCTCGCGGCCGAGCACGGCGTCCCGACCGTCGAGGACGTCCCGCTCGCGCGGGCGCTCCACGCGACGGTCGAGGAGGGCGCCTTTATCGACGAGGCGCTCTACGGGGCCGTGGCCGCCGTGCTCGCCGAGGTCTACCGCCAGCGCGACCGCCCCTGATGCCGACGCCCCCCGCCGCCGCCCCCCCGCCCCGGCCCGCCGCGGCGCCCAGGCGGCCGGGCCCGCCGGCCCGCCGCTAAGCCATGCCCGTTGCCGCCGTCCCCGCCGCCCGCCCGCCCGCGTTCTCGCTGAACGGGGAGGTCCTGGCCGCCGCCGGGCTCGTCCTCGTCCTGTTCGTGATGGTGGTGCCCCTGCCGGGGTTCCTCCTCGACCTCCTGCTGGCGACGAACATCGCCATCAGCCTCGCCGTCCTCCTCACGGCGTTCTACGCCGAGCGGCCGCTCGACTTCGGCATCTTCCCGGGGCTCCTCCTCGTGACGACGCTGTTCCGGCTGTCGCTCAACGTGGCCTCGACGCGGCTCATCCTGGGCGAGGCCAAGGCAGGCTCGCTCATCGAGGCGTTCGGGCAGTTCGTGGTGTCGGGGAATTACGTGGTCGGGGCCATCGTCTTCCTCGTCCTCGTCCTCATCAACTTCGTCGTCATCACGAAGGGCTCGGGGCGGATCGCGGAGGTCGGCGCGCGGTTCACGCTCGACGCCCTGCCCGGCAAGCAGATGGCCATCGACGCCGACCTCAACGCCGGGCTCATCGACGAGGCCGAGGCCAAGCGCCGCCGCTCCGAGGTCTCGCGCGAGGCCGACTTCTACGGCGCCATGGACGGCGCCTCGAAGTTCGTCCGCGGCGACGCCATGGCCGGGCTCGTCATCACGGCCATCAACATCGTCGGCGGCCTCATCATCGGGGTCGCGCAGTACGGGATGGGGCCGGCCGAGGCCGCCCAGACGTTCACGCTCCTGTCGATCGGCGACGGGCTCGTGAGCCAGATCCCGGCCCTCCTCATCTCGACGGCCGCGGGCCTCATCGTCTCGCGCGCCTCGGGCGAGGGCAACCTCTCGTCGGAGACGCGGTCGCAGCTGTTCGGCAAGCCCGAGGCCCTGTTCGTGACGGCCGGGTTCATGGCGCTCCTCGGCGTGCTCCCGGGCCTCCCGGGGGTCCCGTTCTGGGCGCTCGCCGGCGGCCTCGCGTCCGTCGCGGTCCGCCGCGCCGGCACGATCGCCGACGAGGCCGAGGCCGCCGCCCGGCCCGTGGACCCCGGCCCCGCCCCGGAGCCCGAGCCGTCCGACCTCCTCCTCGTCGACGAGCTGGAGCTCGAGATCGGCTACGGCCTCATCCCGATCGTCGACCCGGCCCAGGGCGGCGACCTCCTCGAGCGGATCTCGATGCTCCGCCGGCAGCTGGCCACCGAGATGGGCATCGTGGTCCCGCCCGTCCGCATCCGCGACAACGTGGCGCTCGACGCGAACGCCTACGTCGTCAAGCTCCGCGGCAACGACGTGGCCCAGGGCGAGGCGCTCCCGGGCTACCACCTCGCCCTGCTCCTCGACGGCGCCGACGAGGCGCCCCCCGGCATCCGGACCGTCGACCCCACCTTCGGGCTCGAGGCCGTGTGGGTGGCGGACCGGTCGCTCCCCGAGGCCGAGCGCCTCGGGCTGGCGACGGTCGAGGCCCCGGCCGTCATCGCGACGCACCTCCTCGAGACGCTCCGCAAGCACGCCCACGCGCTCCTCACGCGGCAGGGCACGCGCGAGCTGCTCGACAAGGTGCAGGAGTCGGCCCCGGCGCTCGTGGGCGAGCTCGTGCCCGACCAGCTCTCCGTCGGCAGCGTCCAGCGCGTGCTCAAGCGGCTGCTCCAGGAGCGCGTCCCGATCCGCGACCTCGTCCTGATCCTCGAGGCCCTCGCCGACCGGGCGGCCTCGACGAAGAGCCCCGAGGTCCTGACGGAGTTCGCGCGGGCCGCCCTCGCGCCCACCCTCACGCGGCACTTCTCGGGGCCCGACGGCCGGCTCCACGCGGTCGTCCTCGACCCCGCCCTGGAACACCACTTGCTAGAGAAGGCGCAGACCGGCGAGCTCAACCCGAGCACGCTCGGCCTCGACCCCGACCGGGCCGCCCGGCTCCAGGCCGAGGCCGAGGCCCGGCTCAAACCGCTCATCGCCGCCGGCCACCCCCCGGTCCTCCTGACCTCCCCCGTGCTCCGCGCCACCCTCTTCGCCTTCCTCGACCCCGTCCTCCCGGACGTCGCGGTCCTGTCCTACCAGGACCTCGTGCCCGAGGCGCCGGTGGACGTGGAGGGCCAGGTGAGCCTCCCGTAGCGCCCCTCCCGTAGCGCCCCTCCCGGCCCGTTATGACCCTCAAGACCGTCACCGGCCCCTCCATCCGCGAGGCCCTCGCCGACGCCCGGCGCCTGTTCGGCCGCGACGTGGTGATGCTCCAGTCGACGCCCGGCGGAGCCGGCCGGCCGGCGTCCGTGACGGTCGCCTTCGACGACGCGCCGAGCGCGCAGCCGGCCCCGGCGGCCCGGCCGACGTCTCGCCCGGCCCCCCCCCCCCCCCCGGCCCCGCCCGCCGACCCCGAGCCCACCGGCGGGGCCGCGCCCCGCCCCTACGGCTACGGCGCAGTGCGGAACGACCGACCGACTCCGGCGGAACCGATTTCCGCGCCCGCCCCGCCGCCCGCCGCCCCGCCGCCGCCCCGCCCGGAGCCGGCGCTCCCGACGTGGCAGCCCCTCCTGACCGCCTCGCCGGCGGCCGGCGCCTCGGCCGCCGAGGTGGCGGAGCTCCGCGCGCGGCTGGCGACGCTCGAGGCCGCCCTCGGCGCGCTGTCCGCCCCGCCCGCGGCCGCCGCCCCGCCCGCCCCCGTCGTGTTCGTCGGGCCGTCGGGCGCGGGGAAGACGTCACTGGCGCTCCGGCTGGCGATGACGCCGTCGCTCGTTGGGGCCTCGCAGCCCGCGGCCCTGATCGTGGCGCCCGAGGGCGGCCACGCCCCCGACGCGGCCCCCGTGTTCTGGGCCGCCGGCATCCCCGTCGACGTCGTCCACACGGCCGAGGAGACGGCCGAGGCGCTCGCCCGCTTTGCCGAGACCGGCGCCGACTTCGTCGTGGTCGACACGCCGGCGCTCCCGCTCGCGCCCGAGCGCGCGCGGCCCGTCGTGGCCCGCCTCGGTGAGGTCCTGGCCCCCCTCGGCCGGGCCGAGGTCCACCTCGCCGTCGACGCCACGCGGGCCCCGGCGACGCTGACCGCCGCGACCGTCGCGGCGCTCGGCCTCCGCCCCGACGCGCTGGCCCTCACGCGGCTCGACGAGGCCCCCGCCGCCGGCGAGGTCTGGGCCGACGCCCTCGGTCTCCCGCTCCGATTCGCGGCCTCCGGGCCCGCCCCCTCCGACCTCGCGCTGGCGGCGCCCCGCCCCGCGCGCCCGGCGCCCCCGCCGCCCGCGGCCCGACCGGCCCCCGCCCTGCCGGAGCCTCGCCGGACGGTCGTGACCCCGGACGGCCGGGCGGTCGGGCTCGACCTCCAGTCCCTCGTCTCCAACGTCCTCTCTGAGGGTCCCGTCCGCCCCGCCTCTCTCGCCGTCTAGCCCCTCTCCCCATGGACTCCCTCCACCCCATGGCCCCGCCCCTCGACTCCCCCCCCCCGCCCGGCGTCGTCCTCGCCGTCGTCAGCGGGAAGGGCGGGACGGGCAAGAGCACCATCGCCGTCAACCTCGCCGAGACGCTGGCCGAGGCCGGCCGGTCCGTCGCCCTCCTCGACGCGGACCCGTGCCAGAGCTCGTGCGCGACGCTCCTCAACGAGGAGCCCCGGGCGAGCGTCCTCGCCGTGGCGAGCGGGGCCGTCCCGGCGGAGCGGGCGTTCCACCCGACCGCGGGCGGCCTCTCGCTCGTCGTCGGCGGCTCGGCGACCCGGCCCGGCGACGTCTGCCCGGCGCTGTACGAGGCGTTCGACGCGGTCGTCGACCTGGCCGCCGCCACCCACGACGTGGTCCTCATCGACGCGCCGGCCGGGATGGAGGGCCTGGTCCGGTGGGCGCTCGACCGGGCCGACGCGGGCCTGCTCGTCGTCGTCGGCGAGCCGACCGCGGTGACGGGCGCCTACGCCCTGGCCAAGGCCGTCTGGCACGTGGCCCCGACGTACCCCTTCCTCGCGGTCGTCAACGCGGCCGACACCGACGCGGACGCGGTCCGGACGGCCGAGCGCTTCGCCGAGCTGACGACCCAGTTCCTGGGGCAGTCGCCGTCGCCGGTGGGGTGGCTCCCGTACGACGCCCAGGTCCGGTCGGCCGCGCGGGCGCAGGTCCCGGCGGTCCGGAGGTCCGCCTCGTTCCGCCAGGCCTTCGAGGGGCTCGCGGGCGCGCTCACCCCGCTCCTGCCGGCCCCGACGGTCGCCGCCGACGCCTGACGCCCCCCGCCTCCCCCTCGCCCCGATGCCCCACGGCCTCGCCCGTTCCGCTGCGCTCCTCGCCGCCCTGGCCGTCCTGCTCGGCCGAGGGCTGGCGCTCACCCCGGGCGACCTCTCGGCGGCGGGCGGCGTGGGCCTCGCCGTGTACGGCGTGCTCGCCCTCGGACGCCCGGCCCTCCGCCGCCTCCTCGCCCCCGCCCGCGACTAGCCGTGCCCGCCCCCGACCTCCAAGCCCTCGTCGAGCGCTACCTCGCCGACCCCTCCCCGGTCCGCCGCGAGGCGGCCGTGCTCGCCGGCGTCCCGCTCGTCCGGTCGATCGTGGGGAAGGTGCCGGTGCCGCCCCACCCCCTGGCCAGCCGCGACGACCTCGAGGGGGCCGGCCTCGTCGGCCTCGTCGAGGCCCTCAACGGGTACGACCCCGAGGCCGGCGCGTCCTTCCTGACGTTCGCCTACCTCCGGGTTCGCGGGGCCGTGGTCGACTACCTCCGCTCGCTCGACGTCCTCTCGCTGACGAAGCGGAAGCGGGTCGCCGAGGCCGGCCGCGTGGCGGAGTCCCTCCGCCAGGAGCTCGGCGCGGAGCCCACCGACCGGGAGGTCGCCGACCGCCTCGGCCTCGACCTCGCCGACTACGACCAGCTCATGGTCGAGGCCCAGGCCCGGTTCGCCCTGTCGCTCGACGCCCCGACCGGACCCGAGGGCGAGGAGTCACTCTACGACCTCCTGGGCGACGACGAGGGCGGCGCCGGGTTCGCCGACGCCGACCGGGCCCACACGCTCGGCCGCGTCCGGACGGTCATCGAGGGGCTCCCCTCGCGCACGCGGGCCATGATGGGCATGTACTACGACGAGGGGCTCACGCTCCGCGAGATCGGGACCGTCTTCCAGGTCAGCGAGGCGCGGGTCTCGCAGATCCTCGGCCGGACGCTCCTGTCCATCCGGGCTCGGCTCGAGGCCGAGGTGGAGCCGGCCGTCGCCTGACGCCCGCGGGCGGGGGGGCCGCCGCGGCCGCCGGACTCGGCCGGCCTCGGCGGCCCCCTCGGGCTACTCGGCGTCGGCGCTGGTGACCCAGGCCGTCCACCAGAGGTCGCGGAGCATGGCCGCGCCGGCCGCCAGCCGGTCGACGGCGAACGCCTTGTGCGCGGCGCTCTGCGTGTCGGGGCCGAACGTCTCGGCCTCGTCGAGCTCGTAGAGCCGCTCGACCAGCGCGTGGGTGTCCGCCACGTACGACCAGACGGCCGGGCGGAGCGGACCGAGATCGCGGGCCGGCGCCGTGAACGCGGCCTCGACGTCGCCGAGGCGGACGTTGGCCGCCACGAAGGCGCTCTCGAACCGGCCGTGGAAGCCGCGCTCGAGCGTCGCGAACCGGCCGTCGTCCCCGGCCCAGCCGTTGTAGTGGATCGTCGTGTGGTGGGGGTTCGAGCCGTCGGCGACGTAGTGGCCGAGGATGCCGGCGTCGTTGACGATCCGGGCCTCGATGTAGGCCCGCTCCTCGTCGGTCTCGGCCGCCCGCCAGTTCCGGAAGCCGACGCGGAGCCGCTGCGTGAGCTCGAGGATCTGGTACGGCAGCACGCCGGCCGTCTTGGCCTCGCCGCCGTGGGCCGCCAGCGAGTCGGCGAAGGCGAGGCGGTCGGGGGCGTCGAGCACGCCGGCCGGGACGAGCTCGAGGTCGATGTAGTGCTCGGGCGCGTGGGCGGCGTCGAGGGCCCGGTCGAGGTCGCGCTCGGTCCGGTCGCGCCAGCGGTCGGGCTCCGGGTTGAGGTACGAGAGCTGGGCCGCGGCGTCGCGGAAGAAGGCCGGCATCGCGCCCGGCAGGGCGTCGGCGGCGGCGCGGCCGACCATCCGGTGGCCGTCCTCGCCCCACCGCGCGGCGTGCGGCGGGGTCGGGGCGGAGGCGGTGAGGGCGACGACGAGGGCGCAGAGCGCGAGGCGGGGCATGGGTCCGGGGCGGGTGCGAGCGGAGAGTAACGCCAGAGCGCCCCTCCGTCCTGTGACGAACCCGTGCCGCCGCGGAGTCTCCACCGTCCGCCGAGGCCCGCCGGCGGAGAGCGCCGAGGCGGGCGGGCCCGCCCGTCTAGAACCCGACGCGGACGCTGGCGCCGGCGCGGTACCCCGTCAGCGGCGAGGCGCCGGCGGCCTCGGCCACGCCGAGCGGGTCGACGAACTGGCCGCGCAGCCGGGCGCTCGGGCCGAGCGCGATCGTCGGCGCGACGCCGAGGTCGAGGAGCACCTGCTGCTCGGCGAGCACGCCCGCGACCTCCTCGACGACCGTCACCGCGCCGGCCACGTCCGAGATCGAGCCGTAGTAGCGCGCGCCGGCCGTCAGCATCACCTCGGTCTCCGGCGGGCCGACCCCGAGGCCGAGGCCGAGCTGCGCCTGCGACGGGCGGAGGTACGACACGGCCCGCTCGGCCGTCCCGACCGTCCCGTCGAACACGTGGCGGTAGCGGGCCTGGATCTGGCTCCGCACGTAGCGCCCGCCGAGGGTGAGGCGCAGCGTCGCGGCGGCCTTGTCGCCCGGGCTGAACGTCTGCCCCCGGTAGCCGTCGTCGCCGTAGAGGACGTACGAGCCCTCCAGCTTGAACGACGACGCGCCCGAGCCGGTCTGGAGCGCCGCCGTGAGAATCGTCTCGTCGCCGGGCGCGTAGGCCGACGTATCGTCGGCGAAGAGCGTGTACGACGAGCGCGCCGAGTAGGCCGCGCCGAACCCGATGGCGAGGGCGTCGCCGGCCGGGATCGCGATCGCGACGCCGGGCGAGATCACGGCGCCCTGCCCCAGCGTCGGGAGGGCGAACGCGTAGTCGTCGATGGCGAGCGCGGCGGTCGTCGCGAACTGGGCGTCGGTCAGGCCCGTCTGCCCCGTCGGGAGGCTCGACGCCAGCGTGAGGTCGACGACGGCGTCGCCGCGCGCGCGGCGGTAGCCGACGCTGAGCTGGGTGTCGCCGAGGCCGCTCATCCCCTCGAGCCCGTCGCCGCTGACCGACGCGTAGACGGCGCGGAGGCCGAGCGTCACGCCCGGCGTCACATCGGCGGCGGCCGAGACCGGCAGCGTGAACTGGCTCAGCGACCGCTCGTCGCCGGTCGA